>NZ_JAGQCP010000017.1:0-48094 GCF_024346255.1 Cyanobium sp. BA5m-10
TGTTCGCCCTGCTGGTGAACCAGCTGGTGGCCCGCAGTGGCCTGCCGGCAGACGCCCTGCTGAACATCGTGTATTCCACCTCCCTGGCCTTTGCGGTGGTGGCCCTGAGCCTGGTGGAGACCTACCGCGGCGGCATCCAGCAGCTGCTGTTCGGCGACATCCTCGGCATCAGCTGGAGCGATCTGGTGGTGATCGGCCTGCTGCTGCTGATTGCATTGGGCTATCTCGCCTTGAGCCTGCGGGCCCAGGTGCTGCTCACCCTCAACAGCGATCTCGCTGGAGCCTTCGGGGTGAGGGCCAACCGTCACCGCCTGATCTTCATCGTGCTGCTGGCGGTAGTGGTGGCGGTGTCAATCAAAGCGGTGGGAGTGCTACTGATCAGCGCCTTTGTGGTGATCCCTGCCTGCGGGGGGCGGCTCGTGAGCCGCCACTTCCCGCTCTATGCCCTCGCCTCAGCCACCTTGGGCGGCAGCTGTGCATTGCTTGGCCTACTGGGCTCGGGCCTCACCAACCTGCCCTCCGGTCCGTGTGTGGTGATCGTGCAATTTGCAGGATTCCTGCTGGCGCTGCTGGTCAGCCAGCAGACACGCAACTCTCCAGCAGTTGCCGTGCCAGTAGGGCCCCAAATTCCTGGTGCAGCCCCAGTCGACCAGGAATCACGCTGAGCTGATCAGCCGCCTCCCAGGCCAGAACCTCCATCTCTTTCTTTGAGCGCGGCGGAGCCTCAGCCGCCAGCACCACCTGCAGCGGGCATTTGAGCAACCGCGCCTGCTGCAGCCACCAGGTGCGATCACCTACCGGATCAAGGCCACCGCTCACGAAGGCCACGCTGGCAAAGCGCGCTCCGGGGCGGCGGGCAAGAAGCTGCTGTTCGCGGATCCGAGCCGGTGTGAGCAGGGCGGGGGCGACCCAGACATGACGCCGCAGCATCAGGCGCAGCAGCATTCGGCTGGTGTTGAGCCGGTAGAGCGCCGGGCCGATCCATGGTGCTGCCACAAGACTCCGCAGCCAGTTGAACTGCTGCTGCGGCAAGCCGGTCATCGTCGGCAGGGGGCCGCGCCAGGTGGGGGCCACCAGCACAAGCTCCTGCCACAGCCCAGACCATTCGGTGGCCAGCCCCAGGGCCACCGAGACACTGTGGCCGGCGGCAACCACAATTGGCAGCTGAGGGGTTGTGGTGCGGAGGTAGGAGAGCACGGCCCGCAGCGCCGAGCGCAGCAGGGCGGCGTCGTAGGCAATCGCTGGCCGGTCACTGTCGCCGAAACCGGGCCAGTCGAAGCTCACCAGCTGGCGCCGATCGCCCATCACATTCGCAAAGGCTTTCCATTCACCGCGGCTCGACACGGTGCTCAGCGCCGGCAGCAGCAACCAAAGGGGGGCCGCCGCATGCCCCCGGCGCTCCAGCACCAAGCGCAGCTGTCGGCCGGCCAGGTCAACCTGCAGGGTCTCCAAAGTCCCCCCCAGCTGCGGGGTCATGCAAACCCCCGCGCCCGCTCCTGGGACCTGCTGCCGGCGGTAAGAAAGTCAAAGCGATCAGTGCCGGGGTCGTAGATGGTGTAGTGGACGCCAGCCCCGATGCCGATCACCTGGCGCTTGGGAACGCTCTGCTGCTGGTGCCGTTGGCCCTCCAGATCCCGCACCTGCGACTCAATGCCGCCGCCAGTGAGTTCGATGCTGAACTGCTGGCCGCTGCGCGCTGTGAACAGCCGGTTCACCTCCATGCGGGTGAGCCGATCAAGCAACAACAGGGGTGAGCTGTCCGGGCCCAGGCTGTCTTCCACGGTGGCCGAGCTGCCATGCAGCAGGGCGCAGTCGAGCTCGATGAAGCCGAACTGCAGCTCCGCCAGCCAGCCCATGTGGCCAGGATCCACGGCCTGGAGCAGGGCATCCACGGCCGTCTCCCCCTGGCTGAGGCGCAGGGCATCGGCTCGCCGCCCGCCCCGGTATCCCCGTTCGGCCAACAGCTGGTCCTCCCACCAGCCATATAGGCACTGCGGCTGCAGTTCGCCACGACGCGGCTGCTGCAACCGGCTCAGCAGGGCATCGCAATTCCGTGCCGGACCGATCACATCCCCCAACACAAAAAGGGTGTCCACCCGCCGGGTGTGGCGCAGATCTTCCTGGATGGCCTCATAGGCCTCCAGATCTCCGCGCAGACCACTTATTAAGGCCCAGCGTGCCATCAGCGCTCACACACGTGGCTGGCGTCATCGGCCCGCTCGGCGTATTCGAAGCCATGGCGCAGTCGCCACGCGAAGATCGCCGGCAGGCCGGATTCGACGATGGCCCGGCAGGTGCGCTCCACGTCGTAGGCCACCTCCCGGATCTCCACGCTGTCCGCGGCTTCGTCGTGAATCACGTAAGTGGCGTTGGTGTTGCCATGGCGCGGCTCACCCACCGAGCCGGCGTTGATGATGCGGCGCACCGGCAAATTGATTTCTCTTTCTACAGATGGGCCGCCGCTGGCTACACCTTCCTGCACGCGCACCCGGATCGATCCATCCCGCAGCTCCCTCACATAGGGATGATGGGTATGACCACAGAACAGGGTGTCGGCTCCGGCGGTTTCGACCCGCTCCAGCGCCGCGAAGGCATCCATGTTGGGCAGCAGGTATTCGTGCTGACTGTTGGGACTGCCATGGACGAACAGCAGCCGATCGCGCCGCAGCGACATCGGCAGGTTGGCAAGAAAATCCTTGTTCTCCTCGCTCAGCTGATCGGCCGTCCACTGATGGGCCAGATGGCCTCGCCTTTCCGCCAGCTGGGAGGGGTAGCTGCAGTCGCAGGCGTTGAGGCCTTCGATGATGTCCTCATCCCAGCAGCCCTGGCAGGTGGGGATGGCGCGCTGACGGATTAACTCCACCACCTCATTGGGCTGGGGGCCGTAGCCCACCAGATCGCCCAGGCAGGTGATGGTGTCGATGCCCTGTTGGTCGATGTCGGCGAGCACGGCCTCCAGGGCGGCGTGGTTGGCGTGCAGGCAGGAGATCACGGCGTGGGCCATGGCGATCAGGCGGAAGGGGATGAATGGGGCAGGGCTTGGCTCAGCAGGCAGTCGGCGAGGGTCACCTCTATGGCGGCAGGTTCGAGGTCCTTGCCCTGCACAACGAGGCGCGACATTCGCTCCGGGCGGCAGTCAGGGGGGGCGATCGTCTGCAAAGGCAGAAACTGGGAGCCCTCCTGGCTCACAATCCAGTTGCAGAAGAAGGCCCGGCCATCGGGCAGGTTCATTAGGGCCTTGGCGCGGTACACATCGCCATAGGCAGCGTTCACCAGTTCAAACCAGAAGCTGCTCAGGCTGGCCGGATCCCACACACTCCCAGCCAGGTTCCTTTCCCAGGACTGCAAACTGCTGAAATCCAGGGTGTCCTGGCGGGGCAAGGCGGTGTCTCGCCCGAAGTGCAAATGCTCGTCGGGCTTGAGATGCAAGGCCTCCAGTTGGGGAATCACGCGCCGGTCCACCCCACCAAGACCCGATTCCGTCGGCGGCTGGAACTGGGGTAGTTCAATCAGCGCCAGAAGGTGCTCCGGCCTTGGTGCCAGGGCCTGATCGAGATCGGCCAGATCCAGCAGCCTCGGGCACTGGTCCTGCAGGTAGGCCAGATCGATACCGCCGTCAGGCGCCTGGGCTAGCCCTTCGTCGGGGTAGCCGGCCAGCCGCAGATACCCGCATGGGCCTCGATGAGCCTGGACCCGCTTCAGAATCCAGCTGGTTTTACCGCAGCCAGGCGGTCCAGAGATCAGCAGGGTCTGGCTCATGGCAGCGCTACGCAGGCCTCGAGCTGGGCCTTAAGCGTTGCCTGGTCAATGCCCTTGCCGATCACCACCACTTTGGTGTGGCGCTCTGAGCCATCGGGCCAGTCGGAGTCATCGATCGTGAAGCGCTTGCCGCAGAGGTGAAACAGGTGGCGCCGCTCGCTTTCGCGGAACCAGAGCACCCCTTTGGCGCGAAACACCGATTCAGGCAGCTGGATGTCAAGGAAGTGCTGGAAGCGCCTCAGATCGAACGGCGCGTCCACCGCCAGGCTCACCGAACTGAAGCCCTCCAACTCCGGGGTGTGGGGATGGTGGTGATGCTCGTGGTGGTGGTGATCCCCGTGGTTGTGATGTTGTTCATGGGCATCTTCCTGGGCCTGGAGCGATGCCAGGCGATCAGTTTCAAACAACCCCACGCTCAGCAGCAGGCCCAAAGGAACATCACCACGGCTGGCCCGCAGAATTCGTGCGTCGGTTTTGATCGCCCGCAGCTCGGACTCAACCTCCTTCAGCCGTTGCTCATCCACTAGGTCGGCTTTGTTGAGCAGAAGGATGTCGCCATACACCACCTGAGCGCGAGCGATCGGGCTTTCGAGGGCTGTGACGCTGAAGTGTTCGGCATCGATCACGGTGATGATCGAATCGAGCCGCAGCCGATCGCGCAGGTCCCCGGCCATGAACGTCATGGCCACGGGAAGCGGATCGGCTAGGCCGGTGGTTTCCACCACGATCAGATCCAGTGGCTCGGGGCGTTCGAGCACCCGATGCACCGCCTCCTGCAGCTCCCCATTGATCGAGCAGCAGATGCAGCCGTTGCTGAGCTCCACCATCTGATCACTGGTGGCCACCACGAGCTCGTTGTCGATCCCCACCTCACCGAATTCATTGACCAGCACGGCGCTGCGCAGCCCCTGCTGGTTGCTGAGGATGTGGTTAAGCAGGGTGGTCTTACCAGCGCCGAGGAAGCCGGTGAGCAGGGTGACGGGCACCTGAACGACCTGCTGACCCATCTACCCACCCATTACTGAGAACGGTTCTCATTCTGACTGATCGATGGCCCCTTTGGCCAGGGATTTCGGCAGTCCAGCGGTTGCTGGTCCAGAGGGCCTGGCAGTGGCAGATTGTGCACATGCACACAAAAATGCTCGATGTCCACGCCTGAGCGCCATTGCACCTCCAGCCGCGAGGGCAAGGTGATGCTGTCCTGCTGGATCCCTGAGAAGCTGCGCCAGGAGCTGGATCGTGTGTGGGCCGAGAAGAGCCTGCGTCCCCATGGGAGAACGCAGAACGGCATGGAGCAGATGATCCACAACTTCCTGCAAGGCCAGGCGGTGAGAGACCAGTAGTCGAATCACCGACCCCTGACCTGCACACCGATCACCCCCGCGCCGGGTGAGCTAGTCACGCTGAACTTTGGACCCCATGCCAGAAGAACCATTAATGCTCGTTGTCAAATCACCTCGCCTCTGATGCAGGCAGTAGTGATAGTGGAATTGGAAGATGCAAATAGCATGACCCATCTCGACGACAAGTCAACTGTTCAAGTAGATCTCCACCGTGCGAGTCGTCCACGTGGCGATACCGCTGCCAAAAAAGTCTTGGTCCTCCGTCCAAATGGCGCACTCCAGTTGCAGGCCAAGCGCTAGTGCAGGCCAGTCATCAGCATCGCGGATTCTGGCCAGCGCCTCCGCTCGAGCTGACTCGAGTGCCGTGTCCGCCACCAGCTGAACAACACGCATCAAACTGAGCAGGGCTTCTGCGCAGAGCACTTCATCGAGGTTCTTTTCTCTGGCGAGATCAGCGATGTAGCCCGCCGCCTCGGCGACATTGGCTTCCGCGACAAAGAAGTCCACTCGATCGGCGTAATCGGCGATCAGGTTCCTCACCCGCACGCCAAGGCAGCCACGAATCAAAATGTTGGCGTCAAGGACGAGTCGTTTGCGCTCCACCTTCAGTGCTGCTGGCGCCGCTGACGCCAAGCCTTGAAGTCAGCACTCAGCTCCTCCTCTGTTAGGCCAAGGCGCTCCAGCTCGGCCTGCATCAGCCGGCCGGCTTCCAGCAGTCGTTCCCGCTCATCCCGTTCAGCCGGCTGGGGCAGGGGTACGTAGAGGCCAATAGTGCGGCCGTGGCGCGTCACCTCAATCGGCGTCACCGACTCAAGGTGAGAAGCCAACTTGGCCCTCAGCTCACGAATGCCGACACGGACGGTCACTGTCTTGGCCATACAAGTGTGTACACCTTAGGACTGGTCCAACCGATTCGGCTTAAGCGTGCCAAACACCCGTTCACCAATCAACGGCTGCACCAGGCTGCCGATGCCGCCTGAGCCGTAGCTGGCACCAAACTCCAGCACGGTGAACAAGGTGTACTGGGCATAGGGATCGACACCTGCATCACCTGCGGCATTGAGCAGGGTTAGATCACCAAGCCAAATTGCGCCCTCGCAGGGAGCCACAACAGTTTTGCTGGCAGTTGAGACACGCCGGCCGTTCTGACTCCACTCCAGCTCCCTACTCAGCCAGATCGCACCAGGGTGCGGTGGCAGCCGGCTGGCGCGGCAGATGTAGCCCTGGTAGGTGAAGTCCCCGGTCTCCACCCCCGGGCCGTTTTCCTTGGCGGAGATGTAGTTGGCCCGCTCCAGAAAGCACTCGAGGACATGGGCCGCCACCACCGGCGAGGTGGTGTCACCAGGGGTGGCGTTTTCGCCCAGCAGCAGGCGGGCATTGGCAAATGGCTGCAAGGGGGTAGGGCCCCACAGCGCTGAGTTGCGCTGGTGCATGCCACTGGTTAACTGGCGGGGGCTGATCATTGCCAGCGCTCAACCCCTCAGCAGGGCCGCGCTACCAGTCACCCCGGCGGCAGCAGCTGTGAACTGAACCCAGCTGGCAAGCCCTGGCAGCAACAGGCTCAGCTGGTCGGCGTAGCGGCGCCGCTGGTTAATCAGGGCAGACGAATTAGAGCGGGGATTGGCATAGACGGTCTCGCTCTCCTGGCGCAGTAGTGCCGTGTCGTAAGCGATCACGTCGGCTTTCTGCAGCGGTGCATCTCCGCCCGCTGCAACCGAACCAGCGATCGGCCCGGAGGAGGACTGTTTCTCGATTGCCTTGCCCGGTGTCAACTACGTAGGCGGGCGCGTTGCCTCGCCGCATTTGTTACCCGTTTAATTGTCACCTTTGCTTTAGCTCCTCTTTCCTGTTGAGCTGGTTGTTTTCCTGCTCTTGGAATGCCTCCATCTGCATGCCCACCACCTGTTCGGCATTGGCAACACGCCAGTCCGTCATCCGTCGCTGCAGGGTTCGCAGGCTGCCGCCATAGAGCCCGGGTTGTTCGCGATCCAGCCTCTGCATTGCCTGCTGGCCTGTGAGTAACGGATCTGCCAGCAGCCACTCGAGAACTAGATGCCAGCAACTCAGCGTCGGGTCTGCCCGAGTGCGATACGTGCGGGTGGGCGTTTGCCAGCCGCCCCGTTTGGCAGGTTCACTCCGCTGCCATAACAGCCGCAGGCTGTTCAAGAAGCTATCCAGCTCCTGGGAAGTGGTTGAGGCGGATTCTCTTTCCTGGTCTGGCTCGCGCCCCCCATTCACCAAGGCCGCTTGGTTGTGGCGGATCGTCCCCAGCAGGGCGACCGGGTCGCATTGTTGCTGCAGCTTCTCGATGCGTTGGCGGCCCTTGCGGCCCATGCCTCCCCATCGCAGCAGCCGATCAGCTGGGGTGAGCGGTTCGTCATGGCGGCGGCGGGGACGGCGGCCCTCCCGCAGGTCAGTCTCCTCAAACGGGATTCGCTTGGCCGATGGTTGATAAATGTTGGTGAACAGGCGCAGAGCGGCATACAGCTGGCAGAGCCGCTCCAACTGCTGAGCTCCTTCCAGCCGGCGGTGCCCCACTACGCGGCGCACCAGCATGCCGTTCTTCTGTTCCACCCAGGCCTGGTCATTGGATTTGTAGGCCCGTGATCGAGTGAGTTCGACTGGCACGCGGGCCTCGGCGCACCAGCGCTCGAACTCCTCGTTCATGAATACGGTGTCGTTGTCCACGTCGATGCCGCGCAGAGGCATCGGTATCAGCTTCCGCAGCTCCTGGAGCGCTGAGCGCACCAGCAGGCCATCGCGGCTGGGAAGCGGGACACATTCGCTCCAACCACTGGCCACATCGGTGAGCACCAGCGTCCACAGGAACGGGCCCTCCATGCGCCCACCGCAGTGGGCCACCAGATCCATCTCGAACCAGCCGGGCTCGACACCCTTCCAGCCATTGAACGTGCGCACCGTGGTGCGCCTGCGCACTCCGGTGACGATGCGCGAGCGGCGGCGCCGATGCTGACCGCCCTGGGCAGAGCGAGCCGGTGCCAGCAGCCGATCAATCGTGGCCGGGCTCACCTGCAGCAGCAATCTCTTGAGAACCGGTTCGATCTCCAGGTGACCATGGCGCTCGAGAGCCTCCACAAGGGTGGGCAACACCGCCGCCAGGCGTTTGCCGCAGAGATGGTCGCTGGCCTCCCACAGGGTCTCCAGTAGTTGCACCACCTCGGGGCCATAACGCCTCCGGCCGAGCGCCGCCGCTGATTCGTGATCAGCGCCAGCACGGGCCGGTGGACCCCCATGGTCCGCAGGCTGCTGGCGCAGCAACCGCAGCACCGATTTGCGGTGATACCCGCTGAGTTCCACCAGTTCATCCACCAGGGCACCCTTCTCCTGGTAACTGAGCAACTGGTAGCGGCTACGGGCTGTCTCCAGCAGCTGCCTGCGCCGCTGACGCTGGAGCCGGCTTTCACCAGAGCTGGATGCCGACGCCAAAGGAACAAATTGACTGAGGCAACACTATATGACTGGTAACAAGAATTGAGATTCAACGCCCCCGCCTATCTAATTGTCGCCATGCACTCACGCCAGATCCGTTGCACTCGCTTGTGATTGATGCTCCAGCCATCAAGCCTCAGCCGCCGGTAGACAAGCCGCCGGCCCCAGCGCACATGGCGCCGCGCCAGCTCACGGATCCGACTGCGCAGCTTCTGCTCCTCGATGTCTGCCAGTGGCACAGGGCGCCGCTGGGTATTGCGGTGTTGACCTGTCAACCGGCAGGCACGCCGCTGGGAAACCCGGAATCGATCCTGCAGAACCACCACGGCCCTGCGACGACGCTCCGGGCTTAGAAGTTTCCCGTCGCACCGCAAGGTGCGCCTCACAGCGCAACAAGCTCCTTGAGCATTGCCTTATCCAGTTCAGCATCTGCGAGTAACCGCTTGAGGCGGGTGTTCTCCTGCTCAAGCTCCTTGAGGCGTTTGGCCTAAGTCGCTTTCATCCCGCCATATAGCTGCTGCCAGCGGTAATAAGTCGGAGCTGAGACCTCCAGAGCCCTGCAGACATCGGCGACGGTTTGGCCTTGGTTAAGCAGTTGTTCCGCGGTGCGCAGCTTGCGGATGATCTGCTCGGGGTTGTGGCGTTTGCGTTTCATGGGGCTTATCCTGGCCAATTCTGGCCGGTAGGAAAGCTCTCATAAGGACTGGCTCAGTTTCCGGGGTCCACATCACCTGGGCCTGTTGGTCATTGAGCTCGATCGCGATTCCCACCGGCGCTCTCCAACTGAAGGACTGATGGCATCCACGTTGGCACCTCCGTTGGCGGATGGCTTGCAGCGGATTGATCGGTTGCGCGGGGAAGGCTTGCTCCGGTCCTCTCCAGTTTGAGGCCATCCTGACGCCGGACCTCCGCTGGGATCGGTCCCGTCGCTGCGCCAGCAGCTGAACGGGGTGGAGTGAGGCCCTATTCATCTATTGCTGCCAGGGCCGTTCAGCGCAGCAGCCCTGGTAGGCGGCGAATCGGCCGCACCTACAGCGAGCTGCCGGAGAGCCGAATCTACTTTCAATCGCCTGTCGATGACCGAGCGCAGCAAGCTCGATCGCGAGATCACCAGCAACGTGGCAGGTCAGCGCCTCAGCGCTGGCGATGTTGCTTCAGGTGACAGCGACGCCAGCAGCGATTTCACCGCGATAACCCTGCTGGTGGCCAGCCGCCACAAGCTGCAGGGCTGATACAAAGTTTAGCAGGAGTCGGTTCCGGCAGGCGCCGCGCCATTGCCAGCAGCGCCGTGATGTCGTGCATCACTGCCTGTAAGCCAGTCCGGATCGAGCGGAACCCAGCCAGGCGCAGCAGATTGAGGGCTGCTGTGCGCAGCGTGGCCATCACACCGGCGCCATTACCCCGGTAGCGGTGGGCGTCCTCACGGAGCTGGGTGTCACGGATCCAGTGCCAGCCCTCAATGCTCCAGCGGTCGCGCACCAGTTGCAGCAGTGCTTCTGGCGTGGTGCGCAGGCTCGTCAGAAACAGGTGGGTGGCTTGAAACGGCCTGCCGTCATGAGTGCCTCTGGCCGTGACTTCCACGATCCAGCTGGTGCCGATCCAGGCCTCGCTGATGTGCTCTGGAGCCTGTTTGGCGCGCAGCGTCCAGGCGATGTCGCGGCCGTGGCCAATCTCGTAAACGTCCGCCACGAAAGGAATATGCCGCTTTCCGTGGAACTGAGATCGGATCTGACGATGCAACGTCTTCTGGTTGCCTTTCACGGTCAGCAGGAAGTCGGCTCCCTGCTCCTTGAGCTGCCGAAAAACGGTTTCTGGGTGTGCAGGGCATCCGCCTGGATCAGCACGCCGCACAGATCCAGCTCGCCGAGCAGCTGCCGCAGCACCGCCCGCTCGTGGTTTTCGCCGGTGGCGTAGCAGGCCTGGCTGATGGCCACACCGAGGGCGGCCGAATACAGCGTGACCTGGGCAATGAACGCCGAGCCACCACAGGTTGTTGGCACAATCGACCCTCGCAAGGCCTTGCCGTCACACACCAGCTGATCGAGATCTGCTGCGCCACCTGGGATTTGGGCGATCGTCCAGTCACGGATCGCAGTGCACAGGGCGGCCACATCCACCTGTTGGAAGAAGTAGCGGAACGAGGAATCCGATGGCGGCCGCCGCAACGCCAGGCCGAGTGCCTCGGTCAGAACGCTGTGGTGGCGGATGGCGAAACGCTCCAGATCCCGCAAGCTCTGGCATCCACTCAGGATTCCGAGCACGGCCAGCAGCAGCAGATACCAGGCCGGAAACCGAACCCCGCGCCGCATCCGCGCATCTGGGATTGACCTCAGATAGCTGATCAGGTCGAGATCGGTTACGGCGGAGGCGCTTTCAGGCACAAGGAGGGGGCGATTCAGCCGACCTCAACCCATGCTGACAGCCCCGGCAAGGACGCCTGTGACGGACTTTGAATCAGCCCTGCCACAAGCTGTTGCTCAAGGGCTCCGATACGGCGGAGAAGTTGCGCGAGTCGCTGCAGCAATTGGGGGCTGTGGGCGTGGATGAGTTGATCGCCCTGGAAGTGATCTGGCAGCCCGAAGGGGTGAGCGAAGTGCTGAACACCGATGCCTTGATTACGGCCTATCCGGATTTGCAACATCTATGACATTGGATTCATGGCACCAACAGGCTGAGTATTGACTTCTCATGGGCATTCCGGGATGCCTGACAGCTTTGATGCACTGCACCGTAAGGGACAAAACTTTTAGGGTTTTAGTCACTGATGCTCACCCTGATCTTGGTGTCATTGAAATCCCAATCGGAGCCCTGGCTAGCGAGGAGATCCTCGAAGCCAAAGGTGTTGGTGCCAAGCAGTTTGACGTGCTGGCGTCCATCACTGGCGGTGGTGGCACCAAAGGTCAGCACCTCACCCCCTTCGGTGATCATCACCGGGGCGTAATAGCCGGCAGCAGTGCTGTCGAGGGTCCAGGAAATACTTTGCCTGGATTGGCCATTTTGGTGCGAAGTGCCTGAACCTTGGTAGGGATTGATGAATTGGCTAAGGACGGCGCTGCGGAAGGCGGCGCCATCATTCTGGGAAATCCCATTAACCTTATAGGAAGTGCCTGTTAAGGGGTCGAGTTTTACGAATCCAAATCGGTTGCGCAGGCTGCAATCGGTTGAAATATCAAGAGTCAACCGGATGCCCGCTGCCGTGATGCTGGTTAGGTCCAGGATCGTGTCGCTGCTGGTCAGCTGTTTGCGGGCCATGGCCAGGCTGGCGGGTGAGCTAGCCGCGAACGAGCTGCTGATGTCAAGCATCAAGTCGGTGTACGTGCCGTTACGGTCGGCATCGAGGCCAAGCCTGAAGCCGTTGGCTGTATTAGTGATATTGAGGGCGGGATTGCTATTGGCCTGGCCGGCACCATCGCTGTAGCGGAAGCTGATCGTCGTTCCGGCATCAATGTAAATAGTCTGGATTCCTGTAGGGCCAGAGCCTAGGGTGGCACCGATTGCCCCATAGAAGTTCCCAGTGCCGCTGTCGAAAATTTCTAAATTGCTTTGGGTTGCGGAGCTAAAAGAATTGACATCCAATGTGATCCACAGACCGGTACCTTCTACCCCATCAACAGTAAATCCCTTGTTGTCGTTGCTAATCCGCAATGTGGGCGCAGATACCGTTGCCATGCCAACAGGATCAACAATGCGGCCATTGACCGTCTCATCAAAATCCCCAAGTTCACCGTCTTTTAAATAAAGTCTTGCCCCATCGACCTTGCCATCATTGTCTCGATCAAGAAGTATTCCGCCCAGGCCAGTGATCGGATCGTAATTAAACAGGAAATAGTCACCATCTTTATTCTTTTTATAGATCGCATTCCAGCTTTCGCCTGCATCTGGATTTGCGGGGAAGTAAAGATCAACTTCCTGAACTGTCGACTCAAACTTTGCTATTGCATTATCCCTGATCTTTTCAATATCCAGGCCGCTGACATCGCCGGACGTGGCAACTTTTGGCGAAACCGTAAAGCTGATCAGCTCTGAAGTTCTTTTAACCGTAGCGGTAGAATTGGGATTGGAATCATTAATGCTAGCCTGAAGGCCCCCGAAGGAGGTGGGGTTGCTGGTTGCGTTGTCAAAAAATAGTGAAGTAGTGGTAGTAACGATGCCGCCATTTAGGCTAGTTTGCTGGGTTGAAGCGGGAGTTTTCAAGACCAAGCTGCTGGTCCCTTGTGTCGACGCGAAGGTCGTCACAGTTTCCTGTTTGCTGTCATCAATGCCATCTTTATTGAAATCTTTACCAAGCTCATAAGAATCATCAGCGCCATCGTTATCGAGACCGATAGTGCTCGGATTGGTATCGATGATTAGGGTTCCATTGCTAGCGAGCGATCCAATATTCCCAGGCTGAGCCAGGCTGAGGATGGCGTCATTGCCAGCGGCGTCCTTGATGGTGGCGCCGTTTAATTCCAGTGCACTGGCAGAGTGTTGATCAAGATCTTCAGTGGTATCACCAACCTGGATTGTGTAGGTGAAGGTGAGGGTATCGTCCGCAATTGCCGTTCTGCCTAAGGCCGTGAAACTGGCTAATTGATCAATACTGCCGGTTTCAAGTTTCAGTTTAGGAGAGCCGGTGATTACAAGCCCTCCTGAGAACTGAACTTGAAGGGTAATGATGTCACCCACGCCATAGGTTCCATTTGGAGTCGACGAGCGAACAGCCACGACAGAGGGTGCAGAGCTATCAATGGTGTAGTTGGCTGTGTTGGCGGTGATGCCGGTATTACCAGCGAGATCGGTATAGGTATTGGCGAGGGTGAGGATATTGGTGGCATCTTCTATTACTGCCAATGGCGAGAAGGTGCCAGTCCAGGTGATGCCTCCATTGGAGGTGGTCATCGATGAGAGGATACCGTTTTGAGCGGTGATATCAGCGGCGCTGCTGAAAGTGGTTACGGCTTCTGAGAAGTTGAGGGTAACAGTGGCGGTATCGCCGATTTGTAGTGCTGAATCAGAGAGTGTGAAGGAGCTAACGGCAGGAGCGAGGGTATCAACGGTGTAGTTGATTGTTGTGGCTGTGACGCCATTATTGCCAGCGAGATCGGTATAGGTATTGGCGAGTGTGAGGATATTGGTTGGATTTTCTATCGATGATGTTGGTGTAAAGGTGCCAGTCCAGGTGATGCCTCCATTGGGGGTGGTCATCGCTGAGAGGCTGCCGTTTTGAGCGGTGATATCAGCGGCGCTGCTGAAGGCGGTTACGGCTTCTGAGAATGTGAGTGTAACGGTAGCGGTATCGCCGATTTGTAGTGCTGAATCAGAGAGTGTGAAGGAGCTAACAGCAGGAGCCTTGGTATCAATGCTGTAGTTGGTTGTGGATGCGGTTGGTCCTGTATTACCAGCTAAATCGGTATACGTATTGGCGAGTGTGAGGATATTGGTGGCATCTTCTATTGCTGATGTTGGCGTAAAGGTGCCTATCCAGGTAATGCCTCCATTGGATGTGGTCATCGCTGAGAGGATACCGTTTTGAGCGGTGATATCAGCGGCGCTGCTGAAGGCGGTTACAGCTTCTGAGAAGGTGAGAGTAACGGTTGCAGTATCACCGATTTGCAGTGCGTAATCAGAGAGTGTGAAGGAGCTAACGGCAGGAGCGAGGGTATCAACGGTGTGGTTGATTGTTGTGGCGGTGACGCCGGTATTGCCAGCGAGATCGGTGTAGGTATTGGCGAGTGTGAGGATATTGGTGGCATCTTCTATTGCTGCCGTTGGCGAGAAGGTGCCAGTCCAGGTGATG
This sequence comes from Cyanobium sp. BA5m-10, assembly GCF_024346255.1. Taxonomy (NCBI): domain Bacteria; kingdom Bacillati; phylum Cyanobacteriota; class Cyanophyceae; order Synechococcales; family Prochlorococcaceae; genus Cyanobium; species Cyanobium sp. BA5m-10. Next base: position 14,332 of record NZ_JAGQCP010000017.1, read on the forward strand.
CCTCCATTGGAGGTGGTCATCGTTGAGAGGATACCGTTTTGAGCGGTGATATCAGCGGCACTGCTGAAAGCGGTTACGGCTTCTGAGAAGGTGAGTGTAACGGTAGCGGTATCGCCGATTTGTAGTGCGGAATCAGAGAGTGTGAAGGAGCTAACGGCAGGAGCGAGGGTATCAACGGTGTAGTTGATTGTTGTGGCGGTGACGCCGGTATTGCCAGCGAGATCGATATAGGTATTGGCGAGTGTGAGGATATTGGTGGAATCTTCTATTGCTGCCGTTGGCGAGAAGGTGCCAGTCCAGGTGATGCCTCCATTGGAGGTGGTCATCGCAGAGAGGATACCGTTTTGAGCGGTGATATCAGCGGCGCTGCTGAAGGCGGTTACGGCTTCTGAGAATGTGAGTGTAACGGTTGCGGTATCGCCTATTTGTAGTGCGGAATCAGAGAGTGTGAAGGAGCTAACAGCTGGCGGGGTGAAATCGATGGTTGCGGTGTAGGCGCTGCCGGCGGGGGACTGGTTGGCGGCGGCATCGGCAACTCGGGCCGTATAGCTGAGGTTCTGGTTATTGGTGAGGGTACGGCTATCGACATAGCTCCAGCTGGTGCCGGAGACATTGGCGGTGCCAAGGAACATGCTGCCGTCGTAGATCCGAACGGTTTCACCGGTGGCCAGGGCCGCGGAGAGGGTGCCGCTGATCGACAGGGAGGTGTCGTCGGTGGTGCTGCCTGGGTTGACGGTGCCGCTGATAATGCCGACGTTGTCGTTAATGGCGCTAACGGCCGCGGTGGTTGTCGGAGCCGTTGAGATTAGTCCAGGCATGCCCGGATCGTCGATGATGCCATTGACGATGCCGTCAATATCACCGCCAGCGGGGTCGCCATCGGTATAGGTCAGGACGATCTGATTAATGAGTCCATCACCGTTGAGGTCTATCAGCTCTGCACCATTGTCGTAGGTGTAGGGATTGCCGTCGGCGAGGAATTCAAACCAACCCCCTGTGCCGTTATTGGCTGATGGGTTCCATTTGGTGTAGGTATTCATCGCAAGGCCATTGCCTGGCAGAAGGATCACCTGCCGTACCTGATCTCCCGGGTATGGATCACTGCCGTCGGCTAGTGCGGGAGCTAGATCGATAAACCTGTCGAGTCGTTCCTGGGTGACGTTGTCGATGCTTTCCAGCCGGAATGCCAGGGGGTCGTAGGGATAGCTCACGACGACACTGCCGCTCTGACTGCTCCCGGCTGTTGTGCTGACGATCACGGATGGAACAGCTGATGAGCCATTCCCAGGTACGGCAAGCTCCTCTGGTTTAAGGACGTTGACATTGACGATCCGCACATCGCTGTCGGCCTGCAGCGACGTAAAGCTGTCGGGCAAAGCCTCTGTCGGATTAGAAGAGGCTGTTTGGAAGTTTCCTTTGCTGACCCACGGCACGGAGGCCACGTTGGGTTGCCGACTATCGAGAATGCCGTCGTTGTTGAGATCTCCCGGGGTTGTGCTGCGGCCATTGGTGGCTGCATCCTCAACACTTTGGCTAATTCCATCTTGGTCAAAGATATCCAGCGCCTGATCCGTGATGTTGATCACTGCCAGGGTTAATGGCTTCTTGGTTTGATTGCCGCGGGCATCGGTGGCTATAAGCGTAAAAGGAATCGAGAGATTGCCGAGGGGCTTGTTAGCAGCATCTCTATCAGCGAGCTGGATGGGCTTGAAGAAAGAGAAGCTACCGCTCGTGGGGTTAATTCCGAGCTGGGTGGGATCGACATCTTGCAGGCTCCAGGTGACGGACTGGTTGGCTTTGAACTGGGCGATCAGGAGTGCACCTTCATCGGCGCTGATGATCTGATTGGTGGGTAGATCAAGGATTACCGGTGGTGTGGTGTCTACTCCGGTGACGTTAAAGGTCTGGTCGAGGATGGCTGTGTTGCCGGCGAGGTCAGTGGCTTTGAGCAGCAGCCTGTTGCCGGCTGCATAGAGTTTTTGCAGCACTTTGCTTCCAAGGCTGAGGCTCCAATTGAGTGGGTTGCTGGCGTCACGGATGGCCCACAATCTGTTGTTGTTGATTTCCACAGAGACCGCCTGGCCAGCCTCGAGGCCTGCCGTCGTGCCAGTCAGCGTGATCGGATTAGCATCGGGATTAGTGGCCGCATCACCCCACTGCTCTTCGGTTGGAGTCGTAACGGCCAGCACCGGCGCTACCGTGTCCACCGTAAAGTCGCTCGTGCTGCTAGCACTATTGCCGGCTTGATTGGTCAGCGCCAGTCCTACCGTATAAGAGCGTTCGGTGGCGCCATAGGCCTCCAGCAAATCGGCGGGAACCGGCAGGCTCCAGGCTCCCCCCGACACAACGGCGCTCACGCTGCGGCTGGCAAGTGATCCAGCTCCAGGCAGCGTCACCTGCACGATCTGGCCGTCCTCTACGTTGCTCACCAAACCCGAGAGGATCTGCTCCAAGCCACTGCTCAGTTCACTGGCATTAATAAAGGAGTCCCCAGCCATGGCCGTGGACCTAAACACTGGCGGACCGGCGTTGATGACAAAAGACTGGCTTGCGGAAACCAAATTTCCGGCACCATCACGGACACTGGCACGCAGGCTGTAGTTGCCGTTAGCCAAGCTGCTGAGGTCCAGGGCCGGAGTAGTCCAGCTATTCGTGGAGAGCGGAACTGAACTTGTGAATGTCGGTGTTGTGGCCTTATCAGCCAGCACATCAATCACCACGCTGGCACTGGTATCACTCAGCACATTGGCGACCGTTCCAGAAATCGTTACTGCTGCCGCCTCAGCAGGATTGAGCAGATTATTACCGCCAACCCCATCGACAGGCGAGCTGATGGTGATCGCAGCCAAGCGGTCAATCGTGATTGAGCCGCCGCCAGTGGCACGATTGCCGGCCTGATCAGTCACGGTTGCCGAAACACTGAAGGCTCCCTCATTGGGCAGCAAGAAGCGTTCAGCATCCAAGGCCAAGCCCCAACTGCTAGTGCCGTTGCTGCTGCTCGGCGCCACCAACTGGCTGACGCCATTGACGCTAACCAGCGTGGTAGCGGCATCAGTGCTGGCACTGCTGCTGAGCAGTACACCGGCAGCCAACTCAGCGGCGTTGAGGGTGGCAGAGGTGTTGATCGCACCAGCGAACTGGCCAGCAAACGATGGATCGAGGAAACGGACAGCTGGCGCCGAACCAAAGGACAACTGCAAATCAACGATGGGAGGCGTCGTATCGACCGTCACCGTTTTTGTGGCAGAGAAGGGGTTACCAACAGCATCGCTACCGATCACGGTAACGGAGTAAGTGGTGCCATTGAGCCAGCTAAACGCCGGCACATTGAAACTGAAGGCTCCTTGGCTCACCGAGCCGGATGGACTGCTGTAAAGCGTTGACGTGCTGCTACCACTGGTCGATGTAATCGCCAAGTTGACAGAAGCACCCTCCTGCACATCCGCAGCCACGCCACTGATCGTGAGGGCTTGGCTGCTCTCGGCGAGGTTGATCCATGAGTCAGTGGAAATCGTCGCCAGAGTCACCAGCGCTGTGGTATCCAGCGTGAGGCCGTAATCAGCAGTACTGAGATTGCCGGCCAAATCACTCACCGACAGGCCCAGGTTGATCGATCCATCGCGAAGGGTCCGCAACTGGCTATCGCTGAATTGCACCTGCCAATTGCCATTACTCACCACGCCGGCGCCATTGAAGCCGCCGAGGCTCACATCCACTTGCTGACCGTCTTCTGCATCAGTGGTGCCCTTGATCGTTAGGCCAGCAGCAACTTCTGCCTTGTTGAGCAGGCCACCACCGGAGAAGAAGGGGTTGTTACCGGAATCGGTAATCGGATTACTTAGGGTAGGTGGATCCCGATCAATCGAAATATCCTTGGTTCCTAGGGTGCTGCTGCCCTGCTTCAGAGTCAGGGTGTAGGACCCCGTGCCATGGGGATCCAGGCTGGCTTTGGGCACCACTGCGCTCCAGCTGCCATCGCCCTGGGCCGTGATCGTGGCCAACAACACAGGGTTATTGGAGGACCCAGTAGGCGAGATCAGGACATCCAACTGTTGCCCCGCCACGGCCTGGGACACCGTGCCTTTGACCTGAATGCCGTTGGGGTTGGTGGCCTCCGCCAGGCTCAGACGGTCATCACCGGCTACACGGCTAAAAGCACCAACCCGATCCACTTCAATACTGCCGCTCGCAACTGCCCCTACAGCAAGCGGATTACCAACAGCATCGGTAATACCGGTGCCACTGCTCTTGAGTTGGAGCACCAGACGGCCCAGGCCACTGATCTCGCTCACCGTGACATCAAAAGTTGCAGTAACACCATCAGTTGCAGTAACACCATTAATGGGATTCACGGCCTGCACATGGCTCAACGAGCCGATGGCAGTACCCGTTGCCGTGAGGCGGAAGTCGGTGGCATCGACGTTGCTCACAGGCTCTGAGAAGGTGACGCGGAAGGTCTGCACCGCGCGGTTACTTTCACTGCCTGCAGCCACCTTGATTGTTGCCAGCCCCGGCAGCACACCATCAACCAACACAGCGGAGCTGGTTGCTGGTGGCAGCGTGCGGTTCACATCCACGCTCACACCGCCATCGGTGTTGGTGAGGCTGCTGCCATCGGGGAGGCTCAGGCTGGTAGGCAATCCGATGCCGCTGGAGCTACGCAAATCACCGTCAGCGACGGTGTAAGCAAAGGTGAGCTGATCACCGGCGGCGTAATGGGTGATTGCGTTGTCTGGCGCGCCCTCCAGAACAGCATTGACGCTGCGGTTGCCATCGAGTTGCAGGCTCAGGCTTGGCAAACCGCCAGCGGAATCGAGGCTGATGGCGCGATCGAGGCTGATCGCGAACTTGAGCTGGGAGCCGATGCCATAGCTGCCATTTGCCGGCATCTGGAAGCCAGTGATCTGGGCAATGTCCGCCACTGGAGTGACATCCACCGTCACCGCAACCGGTGTGGTCGACACCACACCGCCATTGGCGCCGTCATCGCGGGCGACCACGGTGAAGGCACTGATTCCATCACCGTTGGCGTCAGCGGCAGGTGTCCAGAAGGCCTTGGTGTTGTCCGTGATGGCGTCATTGGTGCCTACCGCCCAGGCCGTGGCGGTTTCAGCGCTGCTGCCCAGGCGCAGGCTGCCGCTGGTCACCGCTTTCACCACGTAGGCATTCACCTGACCATCGACATCGCTGGCGTTGGAAACAGACGCCAGGGTCTCAAAACTGATCTCAGCGGCGGTGTCTTCCTCGGTGCGGACAACACCGGTGCCCAGGATCGAGAAGGTGGGTGCATCGTTCACCGGCGTGATGGTGAACGTGCCCGCTGCCACGGCGCTCGTCGCCTGGCCGCTGTCGCTGACCTGCCACTCGATGGTGCGGCTGGTGCTGGTGGCGGTGGGGTTGTCGCTGCTGCTGGCGTAGGTGACCGCCCGCAGCGCCCTGAGCAGATGGATCAGGGTTGGTTGCGGCGCGTTCTGATCGGTGCTCGGGGTGAGCGTGAGGGTGAAGGTATCGGCATTCCAGCTGCCCTGCACACCGGTATCGCCACTGACCTGAGTGCTCAGTGCCAGGACATCGCCAGTGGTGAAACCAGCGCTAATGCGCACCGTGGCCGAGCTGAAATTGGTGCTATCGGCATCACTCAGGGTCAGCTCAGGGTTGAGGAGTAGGGCGGGATCACCCTCGCGGTAGGAGAGTGCCAACGTCGCTGTTGAGCTGATCTCAGGGGCGTCGTTGATGCCATCGACGAGCAGACCAGTGGTGGAGGCAAAGCCCGGCAAGGTGAGGGTGCTGTTGACGGGTAGGCCGTCATCGATGCTGGTGATCTGACCGCCATTGAGATTGAGGGCTGCTGCAACGGCGATGCCGCTGCTGTCGAAATCACCGCCTCGGACGGTGTACTGGAACAGCAAGGTGTTGGTGCCAGTGCCGCTGAGGTAGCTGGCGGCGGCACCGCTGCCGGTATCGAGGGTGATCGGCAGCAATGGGGTGCCATTGGTGGTGTTGACCGTGACCGCACGATCAAACGCAATCGAGAAGAGCAGGTTGTCGTCAGTGCTGTAGGTGCCATTGGCGGGCAAGGAGACCTTGGTGATCAGGGCTGCATCGCTCTGGTCAGGGGTCACATCGACGAGCACGGTGCGCGGCGGTACCGACACAGCACCGCTGTTGTCGCGTGCCACGACGGTGAAAGCACTCAGGGCATTGTTGCCTGTGCCATTGGCATTGGCCGCAGGTGTCCAATAGGCATTGGTATTGGCATCAATCCGGGCATTGCTGCTCGCGCTGTAGGCGGTTGCTGTATTCAGCGTGGTGCCAAGCAAGAGCGAACCGCTGAGCAGTTCTTTAATCTCCAGAGCACTGACGGTGCCGTCGACATCCGCCACCTGGCCCTGGGCAGAACCGTTGCCAATCAGATCGCCGTAGCGGATGGTGATCGTGCTGTCCTCTAGGCCTGAAACAGCCCCAGCCGAGAAGACTGTCAAGGTGGGGTTGTTATTCACCGCCGTCAGATTGACGGTGGTGGTCGTCACCGTGCTGCTGGCTGGAGCGGGGGCGCCGACATCCGTCACCTGGAGGGTGATGGCGCGGCTGGTGCTGGTGGCGGTTGGGTTGGCGTTGGTTGTGCTGTAGCTCACGGCCCGCAGGGCCTTCTGGTAATCGCCCAGCGATGCATCGCCGGTGAGTCTCAACACACCGGTTGCAGCCTTGTAAGTGGCGGTAATGCCGCTGACGGTGATCGGCAGGCTCAGGACATCGCCGGTGGTGAAACCAGCGGTGATGGCGATGGATGCGGCGCTGATCTGGGTGCTATCTCGATCCGTGAGGGTCAGCTCAGGGTTGAGGAGTAGGGCGGGATCACCCTCGCGGTAGCTGAGGGGACCCCCAGACAAGGTGCCGATCTGGGGTGCCTGATTGACCGCCTGCACGGTGAGCGTTGTGCTCAAAGCGTTACTGGAGGCGATGCCAGTGCCATCGGAATTGCCGTCACTGACCTTCCATTGGAAGCTCCGGGTCTCGCTGGCAGCACCACCGGTGGGATCGTTATTCGTGCTGGAGAACACGATGCTGCGCAGCGTTTGCTGGTAGTCCGCCAGCGATGCCGATCCCGTCAACCTGAGGACCCGGGTATCGCTGTTGTATTGCCCGCTGATCGACGTTGTCGCTGCCGTGAAGGCCAGGGTGTCGCCAATGCGACCACTGCTGATCGTGACCGTCGCGCTGCGCAATTGCAGATCATCGACGTCGCTGATCGTCAGGCCAGGCGCCAGCGCGGTCGCAGGACCGGCCTCGTTGTAGGTCGGAGCAGCAGAGGGTGCACCACTGAGCAGCGGCGCATCCGTCGCCGCTGCAATCGTGATCGTGGTAGCGGAAGGAAGAGAATGGCCCAGGTTGCCGCCGCTGGCACCGTCACTGTTGGCATCGGTGATGCTCCAACTGACGGATCGGGTGGGGCTTAACGCGGTGGGATCGTCGGAGCTGGAGCTGTAGGTGACCGTGCGCAGGGCGTCCCGGAAATCAGCCAGTGATGCTGTGGCGTTCGAATTCGCCGGCGTGAGCAGCAGAACACCTTGGTTGCTGTCGTAGTTCCCGCTGATCGTCGACGGCGCAGTGCTACCAAGGGCCAGCACGTCACCGGTCGTGGCGGGAGAGATCTGAACACTGGCGCGGATCAGTGCCGTGTCGTCGGCATCACTGAGGCTGATGCCAGCGTTGAGAACCACCGCAGTGCCGCCTTCGCTGTAGGCAACGCTTGTGTTGCCCGATCCGAGCGTGATCAGGGGGGCACTGTTCACCGCGTGGATCGACAAGGTGCCCGTTGCCGTGCCGGTGGCGGCGCCAGCCGCATCGGAATTGGCATCGACCACGCTCCAACTGATGGTGCGATTGGGCGCAGCGCCATTGGCGGTGAGCTCGATGTTGCTGCTTGAGAAGGTCACCGCGCGCAGGGCCTCCTGATAGGCCGACACCTTGGCTATCCCGGTGATGCTCAAGACACCGGTGTTGGCGTTGAAGCTTGAAGTGAGACCTAAATCACTCGCCAGGGCGGCATTGAGGCTGAGGGTGTCCCCGGATTGGCGGTTGTTGGCACTGATGGTGACTGTGGCACTAGCGAGCTCGGTGTCATCGACATCGGCGAGACTGAGAGTGGGAGCAACGACAACGGCGTTACCGCTTTCCGTGAAGGAGGCGATGGTGCCGGGGGTGATCCCTGGCGCATCGGCAACAGCGATGATCGTGAGGCTGCGATCGGCCCAGCTGGTGTTGTAAGAGGCACTGGTGCTATCGGCCTCTAGGAACCAGCCGATCGTGCGGGTCGCGGTGATGGCCGTGGGGTCATCACCGCTATGGAACTGCACCGATTGCAGGGCAGACCGGTACTCACCAACGGGGGCCGTGCCACTGAGGGTGAGGGTGGCGGTATCACCATCCCACTGGCCTGTAATACCGGCACTATTGACTGGAAGGAGTAACTGATCACCACTGCTGTAGCCCTTCGAGATTTGAATGCGTGCCGTACTGAGGCTGCCGGATCCACTGAGGCTGAGGCCACTTCCTAGGGCCTGATCGCTATTCTCCGTGGCAGTGATGGCGTTGAGATTGCCCTGCAGGGTGACGCCGTTGACAAGCAGGGTGGCGTTGCGAGTGGCGCTGCTGAAGGCCGTGCTCAGCCCGTTGCTTGTGGTGTTTGCCGTGCTGCCATTGATGCCGCTGGTGGTGTCCCAGGCGCGGAATGTCAGGCCACTGATCACATTGCCGACGGTGGTTGCATCCGGCAGATAGCGCAATTGGGCGTTGGCATTCAGCAAGCGCGCCGCGCTATCGCTGGCTGTGGTGAGGTCGCTCCAGGTGCTGCCGGAGTTAGTGCTGTACTGCCACTTGCCGCTGTCGGTGAGGGCGCCATTACTACTGTTGGTTTTGCTAAGCCCCGTGATGGCAATGCCAGCGGAGGCGCCGCTGTCAACATCAGCGACGGAGCCGGCCAGCAGTTCGGCGACGCTGATCACATCGCTTGCTTGTGAACGCACGGCGGAAGGGAGCTTGATCGCCGTGGAGTCCTGCCAGGTGGGGGCATCATTCACGGCCGTCACGCTGATGCTGGCGGTGTTGCTGGCACTAGAGAAGGCTGTGATTCCGCCGTTTTCAGAGGTATTCACCAGGCTGCCGGCGGTGCCGCTGCTCTGGTCCCAGGCGCGGTAGGTAAAAGTGGCGCTGGTGGCGTTTTCGCCATCGGGAAGGAAGCGCACCGCATCGGCGGCGGGGCGCAGTAGAAGGGACGAGGTATCCGACAGGCTCCCGATCGCCAACCAATTGCCGCTGTTGTTCAGCCGGTATTGCCAGGTGCCGTTGCCATTGTTCAGGCTGGTAATAGCAATGCCGCCTTTAAGGGCACCGGTATCAACATCGGTGATTGTGCTGCTGCTGATTTCACTGGAAATCAGCAGGCCTGTACCGGATGTGGCATCTTCCGTGATGGCTGTGAACACAGGCGAGGCCGATGCGAGCACAGGCGCATCATTCTGAGGCTCCGGCGTCAGGGTGATGGACTTACTGAAACTGATTGAAGTTACTGAAGGGCTGCTGTACTCAACCAGATAAGCAGAGCGGTAATTATTGTTGTCAATGTCGTTCCAGTCTCCCGTGCCATCGGCCAGGATCTGAGCGTAATCTTCACCACTGGAATTATTCGGCTCGTGGGTAGCCCAGTTGGAATAAATACCTGAAACAGCCCCGGCGCCAGACAACGACCAGGTTGTAACGTCTCTTGATTGCAAGTTTAAAAACCCGTATCTTTCCGTAGTTGTTGTTGAGCTCCAGTTGCCTCTCCAGAAGGTGGTACCTTCTTCTGGTCCGGTTACCCACTTCCAGGTGCCTTCGGAGGCGGCATCGGAAGCGCCGATCCATGCCGCGCCGCTCAGACGCGTTTTTATGTAATTACTTTCAGTGGAGCTGGTAATGGTGGCCAGGTAACCCTGCATGCCTGCATAGGTTCTGGCTTGAGCGGAATCTTTGGCATTTGTCCAACTGATACCACTGCCGCCAACAGTCACATACTCATAAAAGTGTGGTCTGACAATATTGTCAGCATCCGTAAGGTATTGCACCAGCATGCTGCCTGCTGTGGCTGTAATTTCACGCGCACTGGTATTGGGATTTTCACTGCTATTGCGATAGCTAATTCTCCTTAGGGCCTCCTGATAGCTTTCCTGGGATGATGTCCCGGAGAGTGACATCAGGCCGCTGCTGAAGCTGTAGCTTATGGTGGAACCATTGATCACCATGGTTCCGTTGGTGGCCGTACCACTGCTGCGGTTTGCAGCGGAAACCTCGAGATAGTCTTCGCCGCTTCGGTAGGTGGCAGCACTGATTTCTATCCTGGCGCCAGTTACTGATGTATTGCTATCGGGGTCATCTAGGGTTAATCCAGCATCAAGAAGATGCTGGTCATTTTCAAGATAGGTAACTGCAGCAGGTTGGGATAGGCTCAGGGTAAGGGGATCATCCACCGCGCTTACGGTCATCGTGGCCGTATTGGTGGTACTCGAAAATGCACTGCTTCCACCCGTGCTGGTGGCGTCCACCTTGGTGCCAACTGTGCTGCCATCGCTGCCATCCCAGGCGAGGAAGGTGAGGGTAGGTGCGCTACCACCGCTTTCGCCATTGGTGCCATCAGGCACATATCGCACCTGGCTGGTGTTGGCGAGAAGTAAGGCATTGCTGGTGGCCAGGGTTCCAAAGGCCGTCCAGCTCGTGCCGCTGTTGGTGGAGTACTGCCAGGTTCCTAGCCCCGTGGCCGTGAGAATGGCGATGCCAAGGCTTGCGCTGGCCGTCTCCTGGTCGCTGGCTCGGTTGCTACCGCTTCCGCCGAGCAGATTGAGCACGGTCACGCCACTGGTCGCCGTTTCCTCATTGACGCCGGTAAAGCTGTAGCTGCCGGCGCTAAGGCTTGGCGCATCATTGACCGGCGCGACGGTGATCGAAACAGGTACGGCCGTTGTCGATGTCAACCCAGCGTCGTCAAGGGCTTTGACCTGGAACGCACCGGAGACAGGGTTGCCGTTGAGGTTGGAAGCTGGCGTCCACTGCGCCTTGCGATCCGCATCAATGCGGTTGTTGGTTGCCGCATCCCAGGCGCTGCCGTTAATCGAGAGGTTGCCTTTGCTGCTGTCGACAGTGGTGACGACAAAGCCGATCACACCACCGCCGGTATCGGCTTCATTGGCGGCGTCCATCAGATCAGCGAGGTTGATGTCAAAGATCTGATCTTCTTTGGCACCGTTCAGGGTATTGACCAGGGTGAGCGTTGGAGCCGCATTGGTGGCCGTGATGCTGTAGGTCGCTGTGACGGGTGTGCTGATCACACCGTCGCTCAGACTGGCGTTGATGCTGCCTGCCCCATCGGCACTGGCGACAAAGGAGCCAGCCGCCAGGGCTGCATTAATTGCACTAACGCTGCCATTGAGTTGAATGCCGCTGGCATTGAGGTCGGCATCGCTGAGCCCGCGCACGTTGCCGCCAGTAGCGTTCAGAGTGAGGGTGAGGCTCTGATCGCTATCGGCGTCATTGACGCTGATGTAACTCAGACCATCGGCCACACCCGTGGTGAGAGCACGGCTAGAGCCAGGCGTGCTGAGGGTAGGGGCACTATTGAGCTTGGTGGCACTAAAGCTGTAGCTGGCTTTCACCAGCTCGGTGCCGCCATCGTCCAGCGTCAGGTTGATGCTGGCACTGCCAACGGTGGCTGCGGTGAACGTGGCAGTGGCCACGGCTGCATTGATGTAGCTGGCGCCGCCACTGAGCTGAATGCCATCGCGGCTGTTATCGGCATCTGTGAGGTTGCCGATGGTGCCATTGACAGGCGAGAACGTCAGCGTTAAGGCGGTGCTGTCGATATCGGCAACGGTGAAATCAACCAGGGCGCTGCTAATGCCGGTATTGACAGCGGTCGCAACAGCCGGCACTCCGCTGATGGTTGGCGCATCATTAACCGCCGCGACGATGATCGAAACAGGAACGGCTGTGGTTGATGTCAACCCAGCGTCGTCGAGGGCTTTGATCTGGAAGGCACCGGAGACTGGGTTGCCGTTGCTGTTAGCGGCTGGTGTCCACTCCGCCTTGCGGTCAGCATCAATACGGTTGTTGGTTGCCGCATCCCAGGCGCTGCCGTTAATCGAGAGAGTGCCTTTGGAGGTGTCGACAGTGGTGACGACAAAACCGACCACGCCACCGCCGGCATCGGCTTCATTGGCGGCGCCCAGCAGATCAGTGTGGGTGAACTGGAAGGCCTGATCCTCGATTGCGCCGCCCAGGGCATTCACCAAGGTGAGGGTGGGTGCCGCATTGGTGGCGGTGAGGGTGTAGGTGGCCGTAACCGGCGTGGTGATAACACCGTCGCTGAGACTGGCGCTGATGGTCGCGGGGCCATCGGCAGTGGCGACAAAGGAACCGGCGGCGAGGGCTGTATTGATGGCACTAACGGTGCCGCTCAGTTGGATGCCGGTGGCATTGGGATCGGCATCGGTGAGGCCGCGGAAGCTGCCGCCGCTGGCACTCAGGCTGAGGGTGAGGGTCTGATCGGTGTCTGCGTCATTGACGCCGATGTAACTCAGGCCATCGGCCAGCCCCGTGGTTAGAGGACGGGGGGTAGTGCCTGGAGTGCTGAGGGTGGGGGCACTATTGAGCTTGGTGGCACTAAAGCTGTAGCTGGCTTTCACCAGCTCAACGCCACCATCATCCAGTTGCAAGTCAATGCTTGAACTGCCAACCTTGGCAGCTGTGAAGGTGGCATTAGCCACAGCTGCATTGATCTGCGCGGCTGTGCCAGTGAGCTGAATGCCATCGCGGCTGTTATCGGCATCCGTCAGGTTGCTGATGGTGCCATTGACAGGCAAGAGCGTCAGCGTCAGGGCGGTGCTATCGATGTCGGCGACGGTGAAATCAACCAGGGCGCTGCTAATGCCCGTATTGACGGGCGCCTCCGTGCCGGGCACACCGCTGATCGTCGGCGCATCATTCACCGGTGTGACGTCGATTGACACCGCAATGGGTATGGTTGATTCACCGCCGCTGTTGTCCAGCGCTGTCACCGTGAAGGCACTGATGGCGCTGGTGCCCGTGCCGTTGGCATCGGCGGTGGGCGTCCAATAGGCGTTAGTGGTGGGGGTGATGTGGTTGTTGGTGGTGGCATCCCAGGGGGTGGCGCCCTGCTCTTTGGTGCCGAGCTTGAGCGTGCCGCTGTTGACGGCTTTCACCACGAAGCCTTCCACGCTGCCGCCGTTGTCGGCATCATCAGCGGCGGCGGATAGATCCGAGAAAGTAATCGCAAACGGCTGATCTTCCTGAGCGCCGCTCAGCGTGTTGATCTGGGTGAGGGTGGGTGGTGAATTGATTGCTGAGAAGCTGACGGTGCTGCCGATTGCAGGTGCCAGCCCATTACTGAGGCTCAGCTCCAGGCTCGAATTCCCCGTGGTCGATGCCTTGTAGCGGGCATCGTTGAGTTGGCTGTTGATCTCAGCTGCGGTTCCCTTGAGCTGAAGACCACTGGCAAGGCTGTCGCCGTCAGTCACGCCGTACAGGGCTATGCCAGCAGCTGGATCACTGATCGTCAGCGTGAAGGTCTGGGGGCTGCTGGCGGCATCGGGATCGCTGATCGAGAGGAAGCCCAGGCTTTCGCCGAACCCGGCCGTGATCGGGCGGGCCGAACTGCTGGCGGAGTTGGTGAGAACCGGATCACTAACCGCACGGAATAAAAAGGAGCCTTTGCCTGTCCATGGTCCAGTCTGGGAGCCAATGACTCCGGAGCCATCATCCAGAATCAGTCTCACTGGGACCATACCGGGGGCAGTCGATTGCAGCGTGATCGCTGGATCGGCCAAGAGGGCATTGAGCTGGGCCAGTGTGCCCGTCGCCAACCAGGAACTGGTGCTGTTGATCACGAGCGTGGCGCCGCCGCTATGGGCTCCAGCGCTGAGGCCAGCCAGGCTGGCCTTGAGCACCTCGAGACTCAGCTGGGTGGAGGTGCCGTAATCGGCCAGATCCAAATCAGCAACGCTAATCGGCGTGCTGCCCAGCAGGCTCTGCAGGGTTGTGGCCACACCGTGGCGTAAGCGCCCAATCGTGCCGACTGGCGGAACACCACTGAACACGGCTGGATCATTCACCGCCGCCACCGTGATCGTGGTGCTGGCCAGGCCCAGGGGGGTGCCGCCCGTCACCAGATCAAAGCTCAAGACATGGTTGCCATTGGCATTGCTGGCGGGGGTGAAGTTGAGAACCTCACTGGTTTGCAGATAGCTATTAAGGGCACTGATCGTGCCCACCAGGGTCAGTTGGGCGCTATTGCTGCCACTAACCGTGACCCCCGGGCCGTTGTTGGCGCTGAGGCTGCCACTGAGCGTGCTGCCCTGGCGCACCGATAGTTGCAGCGTTTGCGGCCCATTGCCGCTATCGGGATCGGCCAACACCAGGGCGCCCAGGTTGAGCGGCGTCGGGGTGTCTTCCGTGGCGGCGATCGCAGGCGGCAGGTTGGTGAGCGTGGTGGGGTCATCGGTAGCGACCACCGCCACCGTGAGGCTGGCCGTGGCCGTGGCATTGGCCAAACCGCTGCCGTCATTGGCCGTGACACTGATCTGGCGCGGTGTGGTGTCGGGGTTATCGGAGCTGTTGGAGTAGCGGACCGCCAACAGGGCGGCCTGGAAATCGGCCAGGGTGGGGGTGGCATTAGCAGCGGCCTTAATCATCAGCGAGCCACTGGAGGCGTCGTAGGCCGCCGTTAAACCGCTCGGGGTGCTCGCCAAGGCCAGCAGATCACCGACTTGGCCATTGCTGATTGCCACCTGCAGCGATTGCAGGCTGTTGTCAGCGTCGCTGACGCTGGCGAGTGGACCCACGATCGCCATGGGGCTGCCGTTTTCGGTATACGAATTGGGCGCATTCGTGGGATCCAGATTCAGCTGGGGCGCCCGGTTGGTGATCGGTGCGCTGCTGCTGGTGAGGCTCGCTGGCAGGGTTCCCTTGAGCAGCGGGCCTGAGGCTGAAATGCGCTCGGCCTTCAAGGCCAGAGCCACCGTGGGGCTGCCGCTGGGGTTGGTGGTGGTGAGCTGCAGGGCACCGAGATCGATGCTGCCATCGCTGCCGATGGCCTTGCCATCGAGGGTGATCGTGGTGGCGCTGCTGTCACGGTCGCTGAACGCGCTAGCGCCGCCAAGCGAAAAGGCGCTAACAACCTCATCGAGGGGGGCATCGCCTGGGCCCGTGAGGCTGAGCCTTACGGTTTGACCGCTGGGCAGCCAGTTTTTATCGATCACTCCCGAGGCATCCACACCCACCAGGCGCAGACCGCTAAGGCTGGCTGCCACGCCCGACTCCAGGGTTGTGGTGCTGGAGGTGCCCTGGATCTCGAGTGTGGTTGCTACGACATCGGCGCTGATCGGCTGGGTGGCTGGGCTGCTGAGGCTGCCGGAGGTGGCTTTTAACGTGAACGATTCACCATCGGCAGCGGCCCGATAGACCAGGCCCGGGAAGGTGGCCACACCATTGATCAGGTCGGCGGTGAGGTCACCGGTGCTGCCAGCTCTTTCCAAGCTGCCGGAACCGTTAGCCACCAGCGTCACCGTGCCAGTGGCGGTTTTGTCGACGTTGCCATTGGCATCAACAGCCTGAACCAAAACGGTATTGGTGCTGCCGCTCTGCACATCAGTCGGAGCCACGATCTTCAAGGCCGTGGCGGGCAAGGCGCCAAGGGTGAGAATGAAGCCCGTTGAAGCATCAGCACCGAGGCCGTTGCTCGCCGTGACGGAGAAGGCATAGTTGCCAACCTGGCCTTGGGGGGTGCCGCTGAGTACGCCGGTTATGGGGTTGAGGGTGACACCTTCGGGCAGTTTCCCCTCGGTGACGGAGAAGCTTGGGGCGGGATAACCGCTGGTGGTGAACAGGAAGCTATTTGCAGTGCCGGCGTTGAAGCTGCCGTTGGCTGCGCTGGTGAAAGCGGGGACTTCGTTGAGATTCAACGAGAAGGCCTGGGTGGTGCTGCCGGCGCCGTTTTTAGCTTCTAAGACGTAGCTGTAGGCGCCGCCAGCCGCCGTGGGGGTGCCTGCTAACTCGCCCGTGGTGGGGTTGATCGTTAGGCCTGCGGGGAGGGGGTTACTGCCGGCGGCCAATCCGTAGGTGACGGCTGTGGGGAAGCCGGTCGCAGCGACGGTGAAAGTATCCGACTTGTCTTTATTGAACGTAGTGCTATTGGGGCTGGTGAACGTGGGCAGCGCGTTCACGGTGAGGATGTAGCTCTGTTTGGAGCCATTAGGGGCGTCGTTGCCCGCCACAACGAAGAACGCATACACACCACCGGTGCCTGCTGCCGGAGTGCCGCTCAGCTCGCCCGTGCTTGTCAGGGTCACACCCGTGGGCAGGGGGCCATTGGTGCTGTATCTGGGGGCGGGGTAGCCGCTGGCAATGAAGTTGAAGCTGCCGGAAGTGCCTGTTTGGAAGGTGTTCCTGTTCGCGCTCGTAATAAATGGAGCCTGAATCACCGTCAGCGTGAAGGCTTGGTTGGTGCTTCCGGCGCTATTGGTAGCGGTGATGATTAGGTTGCTCACGCCGCCGGTGCCCTCCACGGGTGTGCCGCTGATCACGCCGGTATTGGCGTTGAGGGTTAGGCCGCTGGGGAGAGGAGTAGTCCCAGACACGGCGTAGGTGGGCGCGGGGTCCCCGGTCGCAACGACGGTGAAGGTCCTCGGCGTGCCAATGGTGAATTCCGTGGTGAAGTTGGTGCTGGCGCCGCTGGTAAACGCGGGGGCGGAGCTTCCCTCCACCACCAGTTTGAACGGTTGGGAGGCGGTTCCCGCCGGGGTCGAGGCCGACAAAATGAACGCATAGGTGCCCTTGCCGGTGGGGGTGCCGCTCAGCACGCCGGTGGTGGCGTCGAGGCTCATCCCCGAAGGCAAACTGCCCACCGTTAGTTCATAGCGGGCGCCCACAGCCTGGGCGCCGAGGTTGGCAAAGAAGGGCAGATTCGCCTTGGCCAAAAATGCTGAATTGGCCGGGAAAGCGGCAAACGCCGGGTCACTCACCAGGGCCGATTGCACGGTGGCAAAGCTGCCGGCCGGCGCGCCGCTGCCGCCAAAAGCTGAGTTGCCCCAGGCACTGATCGAACCGTCGGCCTTCAGCGCCGCAAAGGCAGTGTTAATGGAAAAGACCTGCGTGAAACCGGTGCCGCTGGGGGCGTTGCTGCCACCGTTAGCTGAGTCGCCCCAGGCACTGATCGAACCGTCGGCCTTCAGCGCCGCAAAGGCAGAGCCCGTGGAGAAGATCTGCGTGAAACCGGTGCCGCTAGGGGCGTTGCTGCCACCGTTAGCTGAGTCGCCCCAGGCACTGATCGAACCGTCGGCCTTCAGCGCCGCGAAGGCACCGCCCGTGGAAAAGACCTGTGTGAAACCGTTGAGGGTGGGAGCGGGAGCGCCGGTGCCACCGAAATATGCATAGCCCCAGGCACTGATCGAACCGTCGGCCTTCAGCGCCGCGAAGGCACCGTTATTGGAGAAGACCTGCCTGAAACCGGTCCCGCTGGGAGCGTTGGTGCCACCGGAATAGGAGTCGCCCCAGGCACTGATCGAACCGTCGGCCTTCAGCGCCGCAAAGGCAGAGTTATTGGAGAAGACCTGCGTGAAACCGCTGCCGGTGGGAGCGCCGCTGCCACCGAAAGATGCGTTGCCCCAGGCACTGATCGAACCGTCGCCCTTCAACGCCGCAAAGGCAGAGCCCGTGGAAAAGACCTGCGTGAAACCGCTGTCGGTGGGAGCGCCGCTGCCACCGAAAGATGCGTTGCCCCAGGCACTGATCGAACCGTCGCCCTTCAACGCCGCAAAGGCAGAGCCCGTGGAAAAGACCTGCGTGAAACCGGTGCCGCTGGGAGCGTCGCTGCCACCGGAATATGCGTAGCCCCAGGCACTGATCGAACCTTCGGCCTTCAACGCCGCAAAGGCAGAGTTATTGGAGAAGACCTGCGTGAAACCGGTGCCGGTGGGAGCGTTGGTGCCACCGGTATCTGAGTTGCCCCAGGCACTGATCGAACCGTCGGGCTTCAAAGCCGCAAAGGCAGTGCCAGAGGAAAAGACCTGCGTGAAACCCGTGCCGGTGGGAGCGCCGGTGCCACCGTGAGCTGAACTGCCCCAGGCACTGATCGAACCGTCGGCCTTCAGGGCCGCAAAGGCTGCCGAATTACTTGCAGACTGGCCGGACCCCGCGCTGTAAACAGCCCCGCTGCCCACCCTCTGGTTGGGCAAAATCACCCCCAACGGCTGTTTCACCTCCAGCACATACACCTGGGCCGTCGACCCCACCGCGCTGGTGCTGGTGACGGTGAACGAATAGGTGCCGGCTAGGCCGGATGGCGTGCCGAACAGGAACCCGGTAGCCGGGTCGAGGGACAACCCTCCGGGCAAGGCGCCGGCGGTGATGCTGTAATAGGCCCCCTGGCTGATCGCACCCACCTGGTAGGCCGTTGGGCCGGCGCCGCCGTCGTTTCCAATCGCTCGGCCGAGATAGGCCGTGGGCAGGTCGCCGGTGGTGCCGTACTGCTGATACGGAATCATCTCCCGGGCCGAGCTGACGGTTAGGCCGGTGCTGGTGGGTAAGCCGAAGCCGCCGTTATTGGTGTTACCCCAGGCCGACAGACTGCCATCGATTTTTTGGGCCACGAACGAAGTATTGTTTGAGTAGACCGAGGTGAAGCCGGTGCCAGTGGGCTGCTTGCCGGCGCCAAAGGCGCCATTGCCCCACGAGAAGAGCGTGCCATTGTTCCTAAGGGCGGTGAACGCCTGTTCGTTGGAATAGATCTGGGTGAAGCCGGTGATTGAGCTCGCTGGCGCGCCCTGGCCGCCGGCGTTGGCGTTACCCCAAGAGTTAATGGTGCCATTGGTCCTTAGGGCCGCGAAAGCGCCATTGGTGGAATAGATGGCGGTGTGGTTGGCGCCAGTGGGGAAGCTGGTGTGGCCGCCGCCGGTGGAACTACCCCAGGCCGTGAGGGTGCCATCGGATCTCAGCGCTGCAAAGGCCGAGCCGGTAGCCGCGACGCTCATAAAGTTGCTGCCGCCGGTGAACGGATTATCGCCAAGGGGTGTGTTGCCCCAGGTGGTGATGGTGCCGTCGGCGCGCAGTGCCGCGAAGCCGTAGTAGTTGGAATAGATGGCGGTGTAGCTGTTATTGCTGGCCAGGGAAGGCAGCAGGCCGCCATAGGTGCTATTGCCCCAGGCCGTGATCGAGCCATCGGCCTTCAGGGCGGCAAAGGCGGTTTCGTTGGAGGTGATGGTGACATAGCCGGTGCCGGCGGGCGCGTTCGTGCCGCCATTGGCAGAATTACCCCAGGCGACCAAGCTGCCATCGGCCTTCATGGCCACCATGGCCTTTTCGTTGGTGAAAATCTGGGTGTAGCCGGTGTCGGTAGGTTCGCCAGTGCCGCCGGCAAAGGTCGCTCCCCAGGTCGAGATGCTGCCATCGGCCTTCATGGCGGCGAAGGCGTAGCCATTGGAAAACAAGCGGGTGAAGCCGGTGCCGGTTGGAGTATCCAGTCCGCCGTATTCGGTGTTGCCCCAGGCCTGAATTGAGCCGTCGTAACGCAGCGCAGCGAAGGCTTGGGAAGTCTGGGCGATCTGCACATAGCCGGCATCGGTGGGCACGCCGGTGGCCCCGGCGCCGCCATAGCCGCTTGCGCCCCAGGTGACGATGGTGCCATTGGGCCTGAGGGCGGCATAGGCCCTCTCGTTCAACCCCTGGGTGCCGGTGCTCATGGCATCGACGGTGGAGTACTGGCCTATGTTTTGGTTAGGCGTGTCGGCACTCACCTTGATGGTGAAGGTCTGCGCCGAGATGCCTTTGCCATCGCTGGCGGCCAGCGTGAACTGGTAGTTGCCGGGCGTGGTGGGCGTGCCGGCCAGAGTGCCACTGGCTTCCATCTGCATGCCGGGGGGCAGGGTGCCGGCAATGGGCGAATAGTTCAGCTGGACATTTGTTGGAGTCGCAACCGCGGCCAGGTCGTAGCTGGCGGCTTGGCCGACGGCGTAGTTGGCATAGCCGATCGGTTTGGCCGTGCTAAAAGTGGGCTCCGCGGTGGAAGTGCTGGCACTCGACACCGTCAATGAATAAGCCTGGCTCGATTGGCCGGTGCCGTTGAAGGTGGTGACGGTGAAGTTGGAGGTGCCGGTTTTGGTGGCCGTGCCTTCCAAATAGCCGGTGGCGACATTGAGGCTGAGTCCATCAGGCAGGGCGCCGCTGGTGATGGCGCTGCCGAGGCCGAGGCCCGTGTTGGCGCCCACCTGGTAGGCCGCCACGCCGTTGAGGTTCAGGGCCTGGATGGCCAGCGAGGTGCCGAGTCGGGCGGCGGGCAGGTTGCCGGTCACGGCGAACTGGCGGGCGGGCACCACCGCGGTGGCGTTTTGAAGCGAGGCGAACGCCACCTGAGCCGTAGCGCCTTGCAAGCCGCCACTTGATGAACCCCAAACGGAGAGGGTGCCGTCGGCCTTCATGGCGGCGAAGGCGTATGCGCGGCTGAAGATCTGGGTGTAGCCAGTGCCGCTGGGAGCGCCTGTGCCACCAAAGCTGGGTTTACCCCAGACGGTGATGCTGCCGTCGGCCTTCATGGCGGCGAAGGCGTTGTTGTTGGTGTAAATGGTCTTGAAGCCGGTGCCGCCAGGCGCGCCGGTGCCACCGCTATCGGTGGCACCCCAAGAGACGATCGAGCCGTCGGCCTTCAGCGCCGCGAAGGAGCCGCCGGTGGAGAAGACTTGAGTGAAGCCGGTGTCTGAGGGGAAGCTGGTGTCGAAATTGCCCGAGTAGCCCCACGAGACGAGGGAGCTATCGCTCTTCAGGGCGGCAAAACCGTTGGCGGTGGACCAGATATCGACAAAGCCGCTCCCTGTTGGCCCGTTGGTTCCACCCCCATTGTTGGTGTTGCCCCACACGGCAATGCTGCCATCAACTTTGAGCGCCGCATAGGAGCCGTTATTGGCAAAGATCTTGGTGTGGCCGGTGCCCGTGGGCGCGTTGCTACCGCCGCCAACACTGTCTCCCCAGGCGGTGATGCTGCCGTCGGCTTTGAGCGCCGCATAGGCATCGCCGTTGGGAGTAATGCTGGTGAAGCCGGTGCCAGTGGGAGCACCCACCACAGTGCCCCAGGTGGTGATGCTTCCGTCCGCCTTTACGGCCGCAAAGCTATAGATAGTGGAGGAAATTTTGGTATAGCCAGTGCCGGTGGGAAAGCCGCTGCCGCCCACGGAAGTGTTCCCCCAGGCGAAGATGCTTCCGTCGGCCTTGAGGGCGGCGAAGGCAAAATTCGTGGAATAGATCTTGGTGTAACCGCTGCCAGTGGGCGCGCCAACGCCGCCGTAGCGACTGTCACCCCAGGCGGTGATGCTGCCATCATATTTAAGTGCGGCATAGGCGTTAGAGCTGGCGGTGATCTGGGTGTAGCCGGTGCCGGTGGGTTCGCCACTGCCGCCATAATCATTAGAGCCCCAGGAGTAGACGCCGCCGTTGGCAGTGAGGCCGGCAAAGGCCGCCCCGTTGGCGTATTCCGTGCCCGAGCCGATGGTGTAGACGGCACCAGCGCCCTGGCGCTGGTTGGGCAGCAGCGAACTTTCCACCCTGAGGTTGAAGTTTTGGGTGACGCTGCCGGCGGCGCTAGTGGCGTTAATCGTGAGCGGGAAGCTGCCCGGCTCGGCGGGGTTGCCATGGATCCAGCCGGTGGCGGCATCGAGCTTCATGCCAACGGGAAGCTTGCCGTTGGTGATCGTGAAGGTGAGGCCCTCGCCCTGGATGCCCAGGAACACCTGCGATTGCTGCGTCTGGTTGACAACGAAGCTCGTCGGCGCGCCGGCGGAAAGCGGCAGGTAGGGCGCCGCCAGGGTGGGCGATTGCACGGTGAGGAAGTTGCTGCCCGTCGGCGCGCCGCTGCCGCCGGTCGTTGAGGAGCCCCAGGCATAAAGCGAGCCATCGCTCCTGCGGGCGGCAAAGGCCGTGCCCGAAGTGGTGATTTCGCTCCAACCGGTGCCAGTCGGCCCGCCCGTGCCGCCCATGGTGGTGTCGCCCCACACGGAAACCGAGCCATCGGCCTTGATCGCCGCAAAGGCGCCCTGGCTACTGAACAGGTTGGTGTAGCCGGTGGCGACGGGGGCCACCTTGGTGTTGCCGCCCTCTAGGGAGCTGCCCCACACGCTGATGCTGCCGTCGGCCTTCAGCGCCGCAAACGAATTGAGCGTGGAGTACACCTGGGTGTAGCCCGTGCCGGTGGGGGCGCCGGAGCCGCCATTGAGCGTGCTGCCCCAAGCAGAAAGGGAGCCGTCCTGGCGGATCGCCACGAAGGCGGCGCTGTTGCCGTAGAGCTGGCGGTAGCCGCTGTCCTTGGGTGCGCTGGTGCCGCCGTAGGCCGTGTCACCCCAGGCTGTGATGAAGCCATTGCTGTCAATCGCCGCCATGGCCCGGGAGGTGGTCACCACCTCCTGCTGGCCCGTGGTGGTGGGTTTGCCCGTGGTGCCGCCGGTAAGGCTCGAACCCCAGGTGCTGATCGTGCCCGAGGTGATGATCGCCCCGAACGCGCCGTAGGAGGTCGTGCTCGGCTGGTAGTCGTTGACGGTGACGCGGGGAGCGAACGCCGTGGTGGCAAAAAGGGCGCTTGTGCCGATGCTGTTGGTGTTGCCCCAGGTCTTGATCGTGCCATCGATCTTTTGGGCCGCGAAGCCACCACCGTTGGCGAAGATTCGGATAAAGCCGGTGCCGGTGGGTGAGGCGGTGCTGGTGGCGCTAAATGTGCCACCGTTGGCGGTGTTACCCCAAGCGGTGATGCTGCCATCGCTTTTGATGGCGGCAAATGCATCGCGGGTGGCGGAAATCATCTTGTAGCCGGTGCCCGTCGGCTCGCCGGTGGCGCCGTTGCCGCTAAAGCCCCAAGAAACAATCGAGCCGTCGTTTTTGAGGGCGGCGAAGGCCTTCTCGTTGGAGGTAATGAGGGTGTAGCCGGTGCCGGTGGGCGCATCGGCTTGTTTGCCGCCGTTGGCGGTGTTGCCCCACACCGATACCGAGCCGTCCTTGGTGAGCGCCGCAAAGGCTGAGAGGTTGCGGAACTGCTCGCCGGTGGCGCCCAAGAAATTGGGGCCACCGAGGCTGGTGCCCGTGCCCGGGCGCTGGCCGGTCAGGGTGTTGCTGGCGGTGACATCGAGCTTGAGCAGCTGGCTCGTGCTGCCCGCAGCATTGGTGGCCGTGACAGCCACATACGGGTCCACCGCGGTGCCGAGGCCCAGCTGGCCGCTGATCACGCCGGTGGTGGGATCGAGGCTCAGCCCCGGCGGCAACACGCCGTTGCTGCCGATCACCACATCCTTAATGGTGTGGAAGTTGTTATTGCTGGCGCCGGTGGTGCCCGTGAAGCCGAAGGCCCAAAGTGATTTGTCGACGGTTTGCCAACCCGTGACATTGCCTGTGTCAAAAGCCAGGACATTGTTCACCCACACCTGCGGGCGCCCCTCGGCGCTCATCGCAATCTTGACAGGTAAGTAGGGATTGCTACTGGAATAAAGAGCGCTGGTGAAGGGGTTAGCGATCGTGGTTCCGCCAACTTTGGTGTTGTTCCACCAAACAGCCACCTCCAGGTTGGCATTCGTGGTGGCATTGGTTGGCAGTTCCGTGATGGAAACGCGCAACCCCTTGCTGTTATCGCCGGGGTTGCCATAGTTAAAGCTGATGCCGCCACCGCCAACGGCGGTGCCGCCGCCCACCTTGTAGTTGAAGCCGGCTGTAAACGCCGTGGGGTTCTGCTCACCCTGGCCCAGGAATTGAACAAAGCTGGTTTGATTGTTCGTATTCTGGGTGAGTTCGATCGCGCCGTTATTGAATCGGCTATTGCCATTGATATAGGCACCCGCGGGCAGGCTGCCGGCATTGGCCAGCGTGGTGCTGATCAGGGCCTGGGGCGCCACGCTGTAGGTGGCGGGGCCGGCGCTGCCGGCTGCCGCGATGGCAATCGCGCTGGGCACTCCAGGTAGCAATGCCTGGGTCGAGGAGTTGCTGAAAACGGGCGCGCCAGAGGCCAGGTTCAGCCTGAATGATTGCGAAGTGGCGCCATCTGCATTGGTGGCCACAACATTGAACACGTGCTGGCCTGCGCTCGCCGCCGTGGTGGGCGTACCGGAGATCACACCGGTGCTGGGGTCGAGCGACAGACCGGCGGGCAATCCCCCGTTTGACACGATCGCGAGGTTGTCGATGCTGTGACTGCTGGTGTTCGCGCTGGTGTTGGCGGAGCCCAGGGCGAACTGCCAGTTGGAGCGGTCGGCGGCGTTCACCTTGCCGCTCAGGTTCGCGTTTAAAACCTGGGCGCCGACATAGCTGACTGTGAGCAGATTGGCCGCATCGAGCTTGATCTGCACCGGCTTGGCACCGATGCCAAAACTGACGGGCGCCGAGGCGATGACCAAGCCGTTCCAGCGCACCTCAACGGACGAGGGCGCTGTTGTGGTAATCGCCCCCGCCTTGGTGTAGGCCTCAAGAAAGCTGACTACAAGGCCATTGCTGCCGACCATGGAGGTCGCGCTGCCTGTGGTGCTGGTGATCGTGCCGTAGTTGAAGCTGGTTCCGCTTGCAGTAGTACCGCCGACGCTGACATTGCCAGCGGTGTAGTCAAAAGCCGCCGTGAAAGAGCCCGGGCTTGCGCTACCTAGCTTGGGCAGGATGAGCGCGCCGTTGGTGTTAGCGGTGGCCGGGTTGAGGGCAGCCGAACCACCACTGATTTGGGCGTTGCTCAGTGCCCAATCCGATGGCAGGGTGGAGAAACTCGTTTCAAACAGGGTCGCTGGAGCTATCGAATAGGTCGGCGAGCCCGTGGCCGCCACCGCAAACGATCCGGCCACGGTGCGGCTGAAATCGGCGCTGGCTGGGCTGGTGAACACCGGTACCGCCAAGATCAGGCCGGAGTGATCCCAGGCCTGGGAGAAGCGTTCCGTTTGGGCCTTGATCGGCCCGGTGGCATAGCCAAGCGTTAAATCACCGCCCTGGGCGGCCGAACCGGTGGGGGTGACACTGGCGGCCACCGCGGCCCCCGTGAGTGCCGCCAGCCCATCAACCAAGGCCCGCCCTTCAGGGGTTGCGGCCACGGAGCAGCCATAGAGCAGGATCTCGGCGCCAGGAGCCAGGTGCTGCCGCCAGGCGGTCAGGGCGTCCGCACGCAGCTGCAGGGTGGCATTGCTGATCCGTTGACCCGCAAGGAGCAACGCGCCCGGTTCGCCGTGGCTGATTACGCGAACGACCGAGGCGCCCGGATGGGCGGCCAGGGCAGCGCCGATCTGGCCAATGCCATCGCGGCCCGCCTCCAGCACCACCACCCGCGCACCGGCGAGCTCCTCTGGCGGCACGGAGCCAGCGAGCTCGGCGCTGAGCAGCACCAAGTCGAAGGGGTCGCCGGCTGGCTGCGGCGCCGCAGCCGCACCGCCAGTTTTGGCGGCAGGCCGGCCGCAGACTGTTGCAGACAGGCCAAAAGCCCCTTTGCTCTGGCTGGCGCGCAACGCGGTAACGGCCACAGATGTTAAACAAATAATTATTGGATTAAATATTACACTATTACACTAAGCTAAGCGTCAGATTGACGCGTTAAAATGGCTCCTCAAATAGGTAGTTAGTCATCACTACAGCCTGGCGGCCCTAGCCATGCTATCACTTTTGCGAATTGCATTAAAAGCACATTAGCGTTCAAATATAATAGTTTGCCGTATAAATATGGTCTCTTTTTTGTTCTAAATGCAAGACTTCTGTTAGGATTTAAATATTGCCCAGCTTCCTAGCCCTCCCTATGGATGACGTCGTGACACAGCAGAGACGGGTCCTCAATGTGGGCGGCCAGTCCCGCGGGATCCAACTCCCTGGCCCCTACGCCACGTTTGAGCAGGTCCTGCTCGACCTAGATCCGTCGGTTGGGGCCGACATCGTGTTGGATGTGAGAGAGCTCACCAGCCTGGAGCCGCAGCAATTTGATGCCGTCTATTGCTCCCATAACCTCGAGCATGTGCGCCAGCACGAAGTGCCCGTGGTGCTGGCGGGCTTCCGCCATGTGCTCAAGCCCGGCGGCCTGGCCCACATCATCGTGCCCGATCTGCAGGAGCTGATGCTCGCCTGCGTGCAGCAGGGCATCGACCTCGATGGCCTGCTCTATGAATCGCCCATGGGTCCGATCACCCCGCTCGATGTGCTCTTCGGCCACGGCGGCATGATCGCCCAAAGCGGCCAGGACTATTACGCCCATCGCACCGGCTTCAGCCGCCGCACCCTGGCCAATGTGGTGGAAGCCAGCGGCTTTAGCCCGATGTTCTGCCAGCAGGGCAACCTGGAACTCAACCTGATCACCTTCAACGGCGATCCCGACCCCGAGCTCGCGGCCCTGTTTGATCTGCCGCTGTCCAGCCTGGACCCGTCAGCAGCCTTCTAGGAAAGGGGGCATGGCTTTCGTCCAGACCGGCCCTCTGGCCGCAGCGATTGCCCTGCATCAGCAGGGTCAGCTGGAACAGGCGCGCCAGGGCTATGGAGCGATCCTGGCGAGTGATTCGGGCAACGCTCCTGCCCATCACTACCTGGGGTTGCTGGAGCACCAGAGTGGCAACCCGATGGCCGCGCTGCCGCACCTGCGCACGGCGGTGCAAAGCGAAGCGGCTGAGCCCTTTTACTGGGTGAACCTGGGCAACCTGCTCAAGGATCTGCAGCGGCCCCAGGAGGCCGAGGCGGCCTACCAGCGCGCCCTGGCCCAGGAACCCGGCGACGCCCTGGCGCTCTACAACCTGGGCCATCTCTACCAGCTCTATGGCCGCTGGAACGAGGCGGCCGCCAGCTTTGGCCAGGCCACAGCCGCCCAGGACGACTTTGTGCTCGCCTGGCAAAAGCTCGCCGCCATGGAGCTGCGCGCCAACCGGCGCGAGCAGGCCTTAGCGGCGGCCGAACGGGCCGTGGCCCTGGCGCCCGATGACGCGGCGAGCTGGTTTCACCTGGCCGATGCCCTGGGCCGCTTCGCGCGTTGGCCCGAGTCCCTGGAGGCCCTAGAGCGCTCCCTTGCCCTGCAACCGCAGTTTGCCGAGGCCTGGAACAACCTCGGGCTGGCCCGCAAGCAGCAAGGCGATCTAGCCGGGGCAACGGCCGCCTTTGAGGCCGCCCTGGAGCAGGCTCCACCTAGCGATCCGGCCAATGCCTCGCTGGCGGCCGAAACCTGTTCCAACCTGGCCCAGCTCGAGCTCGACGCCTACCAACTCCAGGGCGCCCAGCAGTGGAGTGAGCGGGCGCTGGCCTTGGATCCCCAAAACGCCCAGGTGCAGTTCACCAAGGGCAACGTGCTCAATGCCTTGGGGCAGTATGAGCTGGCAGCTTCGGCCCTGCGCCGGGCCTTAGAACTCCAGAGCGATTTTCCCGAGGCCCTCAACAATCTCGGCAATATCCTGCTCAACCTGCGGCGCCACAGCGAGAGCATTGCCACCTTTGAACGGGCCATTTCCCAGCGCAGCGATTACGCCGAGGCCCTAGCCAACCTGGCCAATGCCCAGCGCGAAGCCAGCTATCCCGACCTGGCCGAACAGGCCCTGCAGGAGGCGATTCGCATCAAGCCCGAGTTCGCCGCTGCCCACTCCAACCTCGGCAACGCCTATTTCGACCAGGGCAAGGTGGATCTGGCCCTGGAGAGCTACCACCGCGGCATCGACCTTGGCCAGGACGATCGCGATTTTGTGCCCAACTACCTGTTCGCACTCAATTACAGCCCCAGTGCTAGCGATGCCCACCTGGCCGCCGAAGCAAGGCGCCTGGCCCAGGCCAAATTCGACGGCCTAGGTAGCGAGGCCCTTGGCAGCGAGGCCGTTGCGCTTGCACCAGCAGCGATCGGCGCGCGCCGGCTGCGGCTGGGCTATGTGTCGCCCGATTTCTGGATGCATCCGGTGGCGCGGTTCCTGCTGCCGGTGCTCGAGCACCACGACCACAGCCAGTTTGAGATCTTCGCCTACTCGTCGCGCTATCTCAAGGATGGCTTCACCAGCGAGATCGCCAAGCACGTCGAGCAATGGCGCGATGTCCACCAGCTCAATGATGGCGCCCTGGCCGAGCAAATCCGCGCCGATGGCATCGACCTGCTGATCGACCTCACCATGTACGCCCGCGATTGCCGTCCGGGCCTATTCGCCCGCAAGCCGGCGCCGGTGCAGATCAGCTACCTGGCCTATGTGGGCACCACCGGCCTAGCCGCCATGGATTACCGCATCACCGATCGGGTGCTCGATCCGCCCGAAGGCGGGCCGCTGCCCTTCAGCGAGCAGCCCCTGCGCCTGCCGCGCTGCTGGTGGAGTTTTGCCGTGCCGCCGCCGGTGGTTGCCATCCCCGAGGTGGTGCCGCCCCCCTGCCTGGGCAGCGGCGTGATCAGCTTCGGCAGCCTGAATAACTTCGTGAAGGTGAACGAAGGGCTGCGCGAGCTCTGGGCCCAACTGGTCGCCAGCGTGCCCGGCTCGAGGCTGGTGCTGCACATCAAGGAAACCCGGGCCCGCCTGGGCTTGCTGGAGTGCTTCGCCGAGCGCGGGGTTGCGAGCGATCGAATCAGCCTGATCGGCTATCAAAACGGGCCCGATTACATGGCCACCTACGGCCAAATCGACATCGCCCTCGACACCTCCCCCTTTGCCGGCGGCACCACCAGCTTCGATGCCCTCTGGATGGGGCTGCCGCTAGTGACCCTGGCCGGCGGGCGCAGCTCCAGCCGCGGCGGCGCCAGCATCCTCACCAGCCTGGGCCGGCCCGAGTGGATCGCCCGCAGCCCCGAGGAGTACATCGCCATCGCCCAACGCCTCGCCGCCGATCCCCAAGCTCTGGCGACAATCCGCAGCGGCCTGCGCGCCGAACTGCAGGCCTCGCCCCTGATGGATAACGCCGGCTTCACGCGGGAGCTTGAAGCGCTCTACCTGCAGGCGTGGGACGAGAGGAGTGGGGGCGAGTAGGACAGCGAGCAAGGAGTGCCCTCAGCTGCAACCCAGCGGCCTGGTTAAGGCAGGGAAGGCCTTGAGCAGGGCACGATCAGCGGTGACAAGCGGTGCATCGAGTTGTTGAGCCGCAGCAACAAACTCACAGTCGTAAGCGCTGCAACCGCTGCTGGCAGCCAACTTCAGTACGTCCTCGGATTGGACCGGTTCCTCATGGCCAATCACCAGGGTTTCGGCCTGCTCTTGCAGGGCAATCACCTGCTCAAGGCTGAGGGTGCCGCGTCGCAGGTAACCACACAACACATTGCGCCATTCACTCCGCCACAGCGGCGGCGCAGCCCAGGTGGGGTGCTCTTCCAGCAAGGCTTCTGCGGCAGCGGTTTGGGGTCCCCGTAACAGCAAATAGGCCACCAAGTTGGTGTCAACCACAATCATGGGCGGCCCTCCGCCTTGAAGGCCTCGATCACGTTCGGATCAAAATCACTGCTACCAAGCGTTTGCCGTAACGCCCGAATCTCACGCAAGCGGTCCGGCACAGGAACGGATGCAGCGGCAAGACCAGCCTCCAGGCAGACGATGGCTTCGTTGTTGAGGCTGCGGCGATGGTGCCTGGCAGCTGCACTGAGGCGCGCATGCAGGGCTTCGGGCAGGTTTTTGAGCGTGAGGGTCTTGGCCATCCCAGCAGCCGGCAGTTGGGCATGGAACCATTATGGATCCATTCTGGTTGCGCAGTCCAAGGCCTGCATCTCGAGCCTGCCGCAATCAGCCCGGTTGGGGCGGCGCTGCGGATCCCAGCACCCCCAGGCGGCGCAGCAACGGCAGGCAGCGGCGGCGAAAGTTCTCGGCCAAGCGCTCCAGATCGGCTTGGCGTTCACTCTCCGGCACAGGCTGCCCATCGCGCAGCATGGTTTGATCCAGGGCCCGCAGTCCGGCATCGATCGCCCCAGCCAGGGCGGCTTCGCTACATCCCTGGTTTAAGGCGTTGAGGGCGAGGAGCTCCATCCCGGTGAGCCTGTGGAGGTTGCCGCTCACGGGGCAGGCCAGCAAGGTATAGGGAGCACCGGCGGCGACGCTGGCGCCGATGTGGGCGTTGAAGCGCTGGCTGGGGCCCCGATCCCGCTCGGCCGGCACCAGCGCCACCGCATTGCGGCCCAGCAAGAGGGACACGGTCGGCACGAGCGAGAGCTGGGGCGTGCCAGGGGGAATCAAGCGACCGAGCTCGACCAGGGAGCGGGGCCCATCCTGCAGGCCCGCAAGCAGGGCCCGAATCCAGTCGCGGTTGGCCTGGACCTCGCCCCAGGCAAGCGGAAAGCGATGGCTGGTCTCGTCGACTAGGGCGTCTGGATCCAACAGGCTGCACACCCGCACCTGCTCAAGGGCGGTGGACACCTCCAGGGGCCAGAGGGGGTCCACCCCCTTGACATACACATCGCGGCGGAACGCCTGGTTGGTGAGCAGGTCGCGCACCAGCTCCCTCAAGGCCGGGTCACTCAGGCGTTGGATCTGCTGCTGGGCGGGCACCGGCAGCAGCGCGTCAAAGTTCTCGGCCAGGGTGGCGCTGCCGAGGTAGCCCAAGCCCAGCTCGCGCATGGACTCAATCACCTGGTTGGCATAGAGGGGCTGCCAGTGGCTGTTGTTGTATTCGTGCAGCAGGTAGCTGGGATCCAGCTTGCCCAAACCATCGAGGCGGCGTGGCAGATCCCGCTGGGTGCCAAAAACCTGGGCATTGGCCTGGCGAAGACCCTGAAACAGGTCCCGGGCGCCGTCCAGCGCCGGCATGCCATCCCCGAGCGTGGCCTGCAAGCTGCTAACGCAGTGCTGGAACGGCAGCATCGGCAGCCAGCCGGGCAGGGTGTTGTAAGAGAGGTAAAACAGGCCTCCGGGACGCAGGGCCCGTTCAGCCAGACGCATCAGGCTGAGGCGGACCTCCGGGGCGACCCAACTCAGGATCCCGTGGGCCACGGTGAAGTCGAAGTCGCCCCAGGCAATGACGCCGCCTGCGGCCTGCTCCAGCTCCAGGAAATCGGCCTGCTCAAAGCGCACATTCACCAGGCCGCTGGCCGCCGCCAGGGAGCGGGCGTGGGCGATGTGCTCGGCGTTGAAGTCGATGCCGAGGAAGCGGGCCTGGGGATAGTTCGCCGCTTGCAGGCAGAGGTTGTAGCCCTGGCCGCAGCCGAGCTCGAGCAGCTGGAAGGGCCCGCAGACCTCCGGGGGCCGATGCCGGTGGAGCAGGGCCAGGAAGGCCAGCCGTTCGGGGGACGGTTCTCTTTGGGCGTCATAGGTGTAGCCGGCTCCCGTGAAATAGCCGTGGCGAAGGGTCATGGGTTGGAGGGCTGCTGGGCTCGGTTCAGCCCGGGGGACTGGATAACAACATATACAGCTGGAAGTAAATTTATTCACGACTGCTTATTGACTTCGATTCTGCATTAGTCTTTTCTGTAATCTTTCTATTATGACTAGACAGCGGGATTTACTGTTTCTGCATATTTCATGGCATGATTGGGTAATTCGTAAGAGCTGTGAATTATTTCAGGTTCATCAATGACTAGGTCTGGACAGACGATGCCTTGAAGAATCTGAACCGCAAAGATTTCCTGCAGAGCATCTTCAAGCCTCACAAAGGCAACGAGCTGACCTATTTCGATATTGATAATCCAAATTCCGCTGTTGCGTGCAATGTTTTGTTCTGTGATGGGAATGCCACTGAAAACTGCCGTTTCCCTTGCCTGGGATAGTCCAATGAAAGCAAGGGGACCCCAAAAATCCAAGCCCCGTGTGAAGCCTGGAACAGTTGCAACTGCCTCATGCTTGTCAGTTTTGAGATCAACAACAGAGAGAGTTCCTTTGCCAGATTCGAGTACCCAGAGTTGCCCGTTGTGCCAGCGGGGCGAGTGAGGCATAGAAAGATTATGTGCGATGACTTCGCCACTGGGGATATCGATCAAAATTTCGCCGTCTTTTTTATTGTCTCGCCAACCAGTGGGTGTGTTTGTTTCACCAAGGGCGGTGACATATTTGGGTTTGCCATCAACCATGCCTAGGCCATTAAGATGACAGCGATCATTCGGGGAATATCCGGTGATGAAGCTTGGCTTCCAACGGGGTAGAAAGCTATTGATATTATCCAGGGTGCATAAGCAAGAAAAACGTGTGTTCACTACCCAAAGTTCATCGTTCTCGCCATAGGCCATCTCGTGCACAAGGATGTCGCCTGTGGTGTGCGAATCGCGGGGCATATAACAGGCGTCTACGTGACCAATTGGTTCGCGTTTTGCGCAACTGCTGGCATGTTGCGGAAGTGATGTATATGCCCTGGTGTGCCAATAGAGAGGATCTGATGATTGGCAGCTAGACTCATAGGCGAGTCAAAGGTCTGGAAGTGGGTATTAAGCAGGCCGTCTTGAGGTCTAAGAAAAACTAACTTTCCGGCTTGATAAGTGTTACAGCAAGTGAAGAATTTATTTCCTCTAATATTAGGGGAAAGTTTTCTGTATGAACGCTCCGCAGGGCTGGCAGTGCATCAGCATCATCTTCTTGAGTGGCATTACATTCATCTTCCTTTCTTTGATTGGCCTTCAAGCAAACCTCCTCGTAGATTGGTCAAGGATAGTTAATGAGGCTTTGTCGACTAAGGCATTGGGCGTAAAGCCAGGGGGAGTGCCTTGGACCATCTCTATAAGGATATGGCGGCCAACCACACATCCCAAAGTTTTTGTCTGCTGTCTATTAATCAAGGATCTGTGGCCCTTGTAATCAGAAGGGAACATACCCACCGTAAACGATGGCAGCTACCGGGGTTGCTCGGGGCGGAGTTAGCGGTTGGGTGGTTAAGGTCACTGGGCCGGTCACTCGATCTGGTCACTTCTGCCCAGCGCTGGCTGCTTGACTGGGGTTAGCCCGCTATTTGGTTCTCTTATAGTTCTTGGTCGATGCCTTTTGGCACACTGTGTTTCTTGGGCAAGTTTGCCTCCGATCAGCCGCATCTCGCTGGGAAGCAACTTCGATCAAGCCTTGAGGCATTGAGCGGAAGTCTTGGGCCATCAGCTAGACATCAAATTCTCCACATCGAATGGACATCTCTGTCAATAGCGATTGATTACCCATACCCAACAGATCGTGGCTGGCCAAATGGTTGCCGTGCAATCGCTTACGTGTGGTGCTATGTTATCTAAACGCCATGATGGATTTGCATTCACTTTGATACATGGTATCCGCTAGCTCTAATTATCCTTGATAGAACTTAGGGGTTGGTTGATACCGTTTGCCCGGGGAGTTGCTGCCGATATACGGATTTCTGTTCACTTCATGGGCCATCCTTTTTTGCATCAGGACTCTGCAGCTCCTTGGCGACGGCTTTCACAAGCGGGTCATCACCGGCGCGGAAGATTCCATCACATAGCAGACCCAGTCCGGCACTCAGCAGTAATTCCTGAACTTCGGCCAGGTTCAAGGAGAGCAGCTCTGCGCCAGCGCATCCAATTTTTGCCTCTTTCGTTTGATGATCCGCAGCAGCTCTGGTTTCCGTTACCTCAGTGATCGGCACCAGCCGACTGCAACCTCAGGCTTCTCACCAGCAATTCATATCAGGGATCCAGTTCGCTCAGGGGAATGCCGTCACGCTGGTGCCGGTACACGCCGCGCTGACCACCCAGCAGGCCGCTGAAGCGGCGTCCCATGGAGTGGTGTAACTCGGGGGGATCAGCCCCGGCGTAGCCGGGGCTGACGGCTCGCCTCCCTCAGACATCAGCTGTGGCAATGGGTGGGCCGGTCTGTGACCCTGTTCGGAGAAC
>NZ_JAGQCP010000018.1:0-47516 GCF_024346255.1 Cyanobium sp. BA5m-10
CGGGCCGGTAATCAAACAGCTGCACACCGATCGGGCCGGCCTCGCTGCCCAGCTCCTCCACCTTCTGCAGCCCGAAGCCCAGCTCCAGGCTGGTGGCGTTCACCATCTCGGTGAACAGCAGGGCATCGGGCGCCCAGCGCCGCACCAGGCCGCGAAAAATCCGATCGCTCACCCCCGCCAGCGGCGACTGCAAGACGCGGCAGCGCAGGGCGCGGGGCGTGCCGTTGCCAGAGAGCTGCAGGGGCAGAGCGGTGATCGGTGAACCAGTGATCATGGTGAATCGATTGTGATGCTTCAGGCCGATGGCTTCCGCTCAGGCCGCCCCCGCTGCCGTGCCCTACCCCTTAAGCCGAGAGTTGCTGGAGGCGGTGCTCGCCGACCGCACCAGCGATCGCTTCGTGTGTGAGCTGATCTGGCCGCGCCTGGGATACGAGCTGAATGGCTCCGGCACCTGGAGCGCCGGCCCGGCCACCAGCGCTGCCTGGCGGGAGTCCTTCCCGATCGAACCCCAGTTCATCGCTGAGCGGCCCGCCTCGGTGGCCCTCACCCGCTCGATCGCCAAGGTGCACAAGCAACTGCTCAAGCAGCAGTTGGGTTTTGCGGGCTACACGATCGGCGAGCTCTACCCGCGCCGCACCCGCCGCGCTACCGCCGTGAACTGGTTGCTGGCCTATCTGGCCGAGCGAGATAAAGCCCTGCCGGAGAGCGGGCCACTGCCGCTGCTGTTGGTGGCGCCGGCCGATCCGGTGCTGGGGCATCCAGGTGACCTGCCCATTAGCTAATTGCTGGGGTTTAGGTCTCTCTGTAGGGTCAATACAGGACAGACGTAGGAATACCTCCCTTGGCCTTACCGGTCGTTGCAATTATCGGACGCCCCAACGTGGGCAAATCCACCCTGGTGAACCGGCTCTGCCGCAGCCGCGAAGCGATCGTGCACGACACGCCCGGCGTGACTCGGGATCGCACCTATCAAGAGGGTTACTGGGCTGATCGCACCTTCCGGGTGGTCGACACCGGCGGCTTGGTGTTTGACGACGACAGCGAGTTTCTGCCGGAGATTCGCGAGCAGGCAAACCTGGCCCTGGCCGAGGCGGCCGTGGCCCTGGTTGTTGTTGATGGTCAGCAGGGATGCACCGCCGCCGACCAGTCGATTGCCGAGTGGCTGCGGGGCCAGGGGGTTCCCACCATGCTCGCAGTGAATAAGTGCGAGTCGCCCGATGCGGGCCTGGCCATGGCGGCCGAGTTTTGGGGCCTGGGCCTGGGCGAGCCCTTCCCGATTTCGGCGATTCACGGTGCCGGCACCGGCGACCTGCTCGACAAGGTGGTGAGCTATCTGCCCCCTACCGAAGAAGACGAGGGCGAAGAGCCGATTCAGCTGGCGATCATCGGCAGGCCCAACGTGGGTAAATCCAGCCTGCTCAATGCGGTGTGCGGTGAAAACCGGGCGATCGTCAGCCCGATTCGTGGCACCACCCGCGACACGATCGACACCACGATCGAGCGGGAGGGCAAAACCTGGAAGCTGCTCGATACGGCCGGCATCCGTCGCCGCCGTTCGGTGAGCTACGGCCCCGAATACTTCGGCATCAGTCGCAGCTTCAAGGCGATCGAGCGCTCCGATGTGTGCGTACTAGTAATTGACGCCCTCGATGGCGTCACCGAGCAAGACCAGCGCCTGGCTGGCCGCATCGAAGAGGACGGCCGAGCCTGCGTGGTGGTGGTGAATAAGTGGGATGCCATTGAAAAAGACAGCCACACCATGCCGGCGATGGAGAAGGAGCTCCGCGCAAAGCTCTATTTCCTCGACTGGGCGCCGATGCTGTTCACCTCTGCCCTCAGCGGCCAGCGGGTGCAGGCGATCTTCCCCCTGGCCCTGCTGGCGGTGGAGCAGCACCGCCGCCGTGTCACCACTTCGGTGGTGAACGAGGTGCTCACCGAGGCGCTCAGCTGGCGCACACCGCCCACCAGCCGTGGTGGCCGCCAGGGCCGCCTTTACTACGGCACCCAGGTGGCGGTGCGGCCCCCTAGCTTCACGTTGTTTGTCAATGAGCCGAGGCTGTTCGGTGAAACCTATCGCCGCTATGTGGAGCGTCAGATCCGCGAGGGCCTGGGCTTTGAGGGCACGCCGATCAAGTTGTTCTGGCGGGGCAAGCAGCAGCGCGATGCCGAGAAGGAGCTGGCCCGCAGCCAGACTCGTGGGCGCTAGGGCCTGCGCTTAGGTGGATTTTTTACGCCAGATCCCCATCGGCCAATTTGCCGCCCCGGATCCGGCGGAGGCGGCCACAGGCGGCAGCTGGTTGCGCCGGCTTGATCCGCGCCTGAAGCTGGCCTGGAGCCTGATTTTTCTAGTAACGCCGATCCTGGCAGGACCGCTCTGGCGTCTCAGTCTGGTGGGCTTATTGCTGCTGATCACCGCCGCTAGCGGGCTCAGCTGGCGGCTATGGCGCCGCAGCGTGCCGCTGCTACTGGCCCTTGCCCTATTGGTGGGTGCCCTGGCGGCCCTGCTGCCGGCGGGCACGGCGGCATCCGCAGCCCTGCAGCGGCCGCCGGCGGAGTTGCGGCTCCAGCCCGCCCCCCCCGGCAGCCCGCCGCCAGAGCGCTCGGGCACCCCCTGGGTGCTGCTGCGCGCTGGCCCCCTGGTGGTGACCCGCCGTTCAGCTGAGCTGGGCCTCAACGGCGCCACGCTGCTATTCACCCTGGTGCACAGCGCCAACCTGCTGCTGCTCAGCACCTCCCCCGAACAGTTGGTGTGGGCGATCAGCTGGCTGCTGGCGCCCTTGGCCCGGCTGGGTCTGCCGGTGGAGCGGCTTGGCTTCACCCTGCTGCTTTCCCTGCGCTTCCTGCCCCTGGTGCAGGAGGAGCTGCAAAACCTGTTGCGATCTATTGCAACCCGGGCGGTGAATTTCAAGCGGCTGGGCTGGAAGGGGGGCTTGGCCTTGGTGCTGGCCCTGGGAGAGCGGCTGCTGGCCAACGTGTTGCTGCGCGCCGAGCAGGGAGCTGAGGCGCTGCTGGCCCGCGGCGGGGTCTGGCTGCCGCCCAACCAGCTGCTGCGACCAGCGGTTGCGGGGCGGGGCCTGGGCCTGGGCCTGCTCAACGCCACGGCGGCGGGGTTGTTGCTGCTGATGCTCCTGCTGCGTTGGAAAGTCGGTGACCTTTAATGGCCAAGTTCGATTGCATCGGTGAGCAGCGCATTGACGAGCAGCGCATTTGTGAGTCCGGAGCGCTACCTAAACCATCCCACCTTCGGGATGCTCTATCGGGTGGCGGCGGTGTCCGAAGGCCGGGATCTGTTCGCCACCCTCTACGCCCAGCGCATTTTTTTCGTCGTCACCCTGCAGCCCCGTGGCGCCACCTTTGAGGTGGTGCCGCTGATGGATGCTCGCCACTTTGCTGAGCAAAATCTGGCGCGCTCCCGCCGCGACGGTCCCGAGGCCCACGCCCATTGGCGTCAGTTGTTTGACCAGACCTTCATCTGAATCCTTGGCCGGGCGACTGGCCGCCCTCCAGGCCGAGCTGCCGCCAGGCTGTCGCCTGCTGGCGGTGAGCAAGGGTCAGCCCGCTGATCGGATCCGTGAAGCGGTGGCCGCCGGCCAGCGCAGCTTTGGTGAAAGTCGCCTGCAGGAGGCGGTGCTCAAGCAGGCCGAGCTGGCCGATCTGGCGCCCCTCGACTGGCATTTCATCGGCCGGCTGCAGGCCAATAAGGCCCGGGGTGTGGTGCGCCACTTCGGCACGATCCACTCCCTCGACAGCCTTGATCTGGCTAGACGCCTTGCCCGCATCGCCGCCGAGGAGCAGCGCCAGCCAGCGGTCTTTTTTCAGGTGAAATTTCGCCCCGATCCCGCCAAGACCGGCTTTGAGCCCGCTGAGCTCTGCCAACACTGGCCTGAGTTGGGTGGCCTGGCGCCCCTGCGGCCCCTGGGCCTGATGACCCTGGCCCCCCTGGGCCTGGACGAGGCCGAGCGTCGGGCCCTGTTTGGCGAGTGCGACGCCCTGGCGACGCAGCTGGGCCTGCCGGAGCGTTCGATGGGCATGAGTGGCGATTGGCCCGAGGCTGCCGCAGCTGGCAGCACCTGGTTGCGCATTGGTAGCGGCCTGTTTGGGCCGCGCCAAATTCAATAGTTTCCCCACAAGGTGCCAATCTCCGCTTGAAAGCCTTGCCGCGATTGGTGTGGGACGCTATTCAGGTGGAAAGAAACTTGCGAGGTTTGGTTCGTGTCGTTGTTTTCCCGCCTGCGTGCCGTTGTCTCAGGAGACGACTATCTCGATGGCGACTACGACGATGAGCTCGATTACGACGGCGGCGAGCAGCCTGAGCCGAGCTACACCAGTCGCTCCAGCGCCCTAGCCCTGAGCTCCGATTTCGGTGCTGACGATCCTTTTGCCGGCACCAACGTGATCGGCATGCCCGGCCTTTCCACGGCCTCTGCCGAGGTGACCCTGATGGAGCCGCGCAGCTTCGATGAAATGCCCCGCGCCATCCAGGCCTTGCGCGACCGCAAGACCGTGATCCTCAACCTCACGATGATGGAGCCGGATCAGGCCCAGCGCGCCGTGGATTTTGTGGCAGGCGGCACCTTTGCTATCGACGGCCACCAGGAGCGGGTGGGTGAAAGCATTTTTCTGTTTGCGCCTAGCTGCGTCACGGTGACCACCGCCGCCAGCGACGAAGCCTCTTCGCCCACGATCGTGAACCGTGAGATCAGCGAGCCCCAGCAGGACGCGGCCCCCAGCCCGGCCTGGGGCCGGCATGACGCCGTCATTTAGGCCGGCTGTGACGCCAACCTTCGGCGTAGTGGGCCTGGGCCGTATGGCCCAGGCTTTGCTGTTTCCCCTGCTGGAAGCAGGCCTGGTGCAGCGCGAGGGTGTGCGAGCCGTTGTTGCCAGCGAAGCCTCCGCCACCGGCCTGGCCCAAACCCACGGTTTGACTGTGGCTACTGATGCAGCTGCAGCCTGGTCTGCGCCGGTGGTTTTGCTGGCGGTTAAGCCCCAGCAGCTCGAGGCCGTAGCACCGGCGGCGGCGGCTGGTTCGGGCGGGCTGCTGATCTCCGTGCTCGCCGGTGTCACCCTGGCGCGGCTGCAGCGTTTGTTTCCTGGCTGGCAGTGCGTGCGCGCCGTACCGAATACCCCGGCCCTGGTGCGGGCGGGGCTCACGGGCCTGGCCTTTGGCGTCGACGTGCCCCCAGACAAACGCCGCTGGGTGCAGCAGCTCTTCGCCCAGGTGGGAGAGGTGCACGAGCTGCCTGAAGCCCAGCTCGATGCCTTTCTGGCCCTCACTTCATCTGGGCCCGCCTTTGTGGCGGTGGTGTCGGAGGCGATGGCCGATGGTGCCGTGGCGGCCGGCCTGCCGCGGGCCCTGGCCCACCGCCTGGCCCACCGCACCCTGGCGGGCACCGCCGCTCTGCTACACGAGCAGGATCTGCATCCCGGTCAGCTCAAGGACATGGTGAGCAGTCCCGGCGGAACCACCATCGCTGGCCTGCGGCGCCTTGAGGCTGGTGGTGTGCGTTCGGCTCTGCTGGAGGCGGTGCTGGCGGCCGCCGAACGGAGCCGACAGCTGGCCTGAGCCCCATGCGGGACTAAGTTCCACCGCTTGTTCTCGGCCGTTGCACCAGTCCCAGCAGTTCGTGCAGGAGCTCCCTGGAGGGCACCGGCAGGCGACCATCGCCGCTCTCCTTCATCAGCTTGGCGAAGGCCTGTTCCAACTCTGGGTCGCCTTGGGGGCCGGCGGTCTTGAGTAGGTGGTGGAGCAGGGTCCTGAGTCGCTGCCGGTCCTCCAGCTTGAAGGGATTGCGCAGCAAATCCTCGAGGGTCTGCTGCAGGGCAGTCCAGGTTGGAAGCTCTGCCGCGGTGGGATCGATGGTGGTCTTAGCTGGTCCGTCAGCCGGTGCGCTGGCTTGCTGAGCTGCGGCGAGCAGGCCAGCGGTGGGCTGGGAGGTGGAGCCCTGGCTTAGCTGGACGAGGGCCCCGTGAAGTGCTTCGACGCCGGGCGCTAGGGCGAGCAGCTGTTGGATCACCACCGCCAGCTCCGTGCCGGGGGATCCGGGGCCTGGGGGCTGAATGGTCGGCCCCAGAGATGATGAGACCGCATTGGGCGATGCGGTGGTTGGAGCAGTGACGGCGTTGACAGCTGCTGATCGCCCTGCGAGATCTGCTACATCTGTGCTCGGTTGGGCTGGCGCTCCTGGCTGGGTTGGGGCAGCCGTCGGTTCCGTGGAAGCTCCCGCCAGGCGGCCGGGCGCTTCATGGTCCGCCTTTCGTGTAGGCTGGGCGTTGGCGTCGCTGTCGGTGGTGCAGTTGGTGGCGGCTGCGGATGTAGTGGCGGTCTTCAGCAGAAGTAGTCCCCCGCCTGTCAGCAGAAGAAGCAGGGCTATCAGGCCAGAGGACTGGCTGGTGCTCAGGTCGGCGTTGACACTGGCCAGGGTCATTTGTTGGCTGTTGTGCTCTTCTTCCTGGGCTCGCTTCAGGGCCTCCGCCACTGTCCACTGGGCTTGTAGGCGGCCTTGGGCCAGGCGTTGCATGGCCTGAAAGGCGGGCAGGCTGATTCGCTCCTGGGGGGTTAGGGGCCAACCCGTGTTCAGCAAGGGTGCCTGGGTTTTGAGCAGAGCGTGATGGCCCCGGTCCCATTGCTGGAGGGCCTGCTCCAGTTGGGCATACGACAAGGGCTGATGGGCGACGCCGGCGGGTTTTTCCGTCGTGTCGGCTCGCAGCAGGTCGCGGAGGGACTGATCGCGGGCACGCTGCCCCTGGACCATCTGGGAAATCAGACCCCTTCGGACTTTCTCATTGGCCAGAGGGTTGCCCAGGAGGCGCTCTGCAAGGGCAAGGTGGTTCTGCTGAGCCTGGAGTTGGTCGAGGGCTTCTGATCTCGCTCGCTCCCGGGCAAGCTGGGCTTGGCTGTTGAGGGCCCTGTGGCCAGTCCACAGGCTGGTGGCCTGGGTCAAGAGGCTCGCAAGCAGCAGAACCAATGCCAGGGAGCGCGGGGTCACCCTGGCTTGTGAAACGTTGGCTGAGGAGAGGGTCGACAGGGAGGAAGCCAGGGGCGGATTGGGTTGTTTGGGGCAGGGTATTGGTCAGGATTCCGGCTTTGCATGGCCCAGGCGCGGTTCGGTGCCCGC
This sequence comes from Cyanobium sp. BA5m-10, assembly GCF_024346255.1. Lineage (NCBI taxonomy): Bacteria > Bacillati > Cyanobacteriota > Cyanophyceae > Synechococcales > Prochlorococcaceae > Cyanobium > Cyanobium sp. BA5m-10. Next base: position 7,116 of record NZ_JAGQCP010000018.1, read on the forward strand.
GCGAAGGCGTTGGATGTTGCTGCGATGCCGCAATACCACCACAAGAGTAGTGAGCACGGCAAGGGCTAGATAAGCAAGCCGCATGCCATGGGCCCCCACCATCAGAAGTGGCAGGCTGATTGCCGCCACCACGCTGGCGAGAGACACCAGCCGGGTGGAACTCAACACGGTGAGGAAGATGCCAAAACAGGCCATGCCCACCGCCGGTACCAGGCCTAGCAATACCCCCAGCCCGGTGGCCACGGCCTTGCCCCCCTTCCAGTTGAGCCAGATGGGCCAAATGTGGCCGGCCAGGGCCGCTAAGCCCGCCGCGACCACACCTGTGTCAGTCACACTCGTGCCGGTGCCCAATAGCGGTGCTCCAGGGGGCTGCAGCAGCGCCTTGGCCAGCAGCACGGCGGCGGCTCCTTTGAGCACATCCACCAGGAACACCGCTAGGGCCGGCCCCTTGCCGACCACCCGCAGCACGTTGGTGGCACCGGTGGAGCCGGAACCTTCGAGGCGGATGTCGAGGCCAGCCAGCCAGCGCCCTGCCAGGTAACCGCTGGGGATTGAGCCGAGCAGGTAGCCGGCGATCAGCATGGCAAGGGTGAGCAGGATCACGGCTGTTGGCAGGGTCACGGCTGCAGGCAGGGTCACGGTGGTTGGGCTTAATAGGTTTCGTCGGCCATAAGTTCGCCGGGGCCGGCCGCGAAAACCAGCCAGAGCGGAAACTGCAGGATCGGGATCTCGATCACCGGCTCGCCCGCATCCACCACGATGAAGGGCAGCTCGCCCCGCTCTTCGAGGCGGTCGGCCCGCTCCACCAGGGCATCGGCCCGCTCAAACAGCACGATGCCGCTGCTGGGTCCGAAATCCTCGCGGGAAAGGCCCAGGCAGTCCTGCAGGCCGCGGCGCCATTCCCCCAGGCGCTCCGGTTGGCTGGCCAGCACCAGGGTTTGGAAGCGTTCGCCATAGAGCTCGCCGAGGATGGCGATGGCGGCGGCGGCCACCAGGGCATTGCGGCTGCGGCTACCGCAGCTGGGCTGGGCACCCCGGCCGCCCTGGCCCAGGAACCAGTCGTCGAGCAGGGCGGCTCCGCTGGCATCCAGGGTGCGGCGCAGCTGCCAGGGATCGGCGTAGAAGTCGGGCTGGCCGCCAAAGCCGGCCAGACGCTCGCGAATCAGGACTTCGTCAGGGCCGAACAGCCCTGCGGCCGCTACAGCCGCTAAGGGTTGGCTGGCTTCTGCTGTGCTGCTGATCTGGTCGAGGGGGGAGGGCTGCACCAGCACCTGCTGGGGCACCAGCTCCACCTGCTCGGCGGCCACGGCGAGGTCCTGCAGGGCTCCCACCAGGTAGTCCTGGAAGCCCTTGAGCCGCCTGGCCACCCCATCAGCCTGGCCAGCAAAGCTCGCTTCGATCTCCTTTTGGATCTGGCCGCGGCGAGCTTCCAGCTGGCGGATCTCCTCAAGCAGGGCTGTGCGCTGCTGCTGCAGCTCCGTAAGGGCCAGCTCCTGCCAGGGGGCTGGTGAAGGGATCTCAGGGGTGTCAGGGGTAGGGGAAGCCTGGCTGGGGTCGTCAGACATCGCTTGGGGAATCGAGAGGTGCTGCGGGGGGGAGCTGGCTCAGGTGCTGCTCCAGTTGCTGGCGCAGGCTGGTTGCATCAAAGAGCACTGGCAGGAAGTGGATGCTGGCCTGTTCACGGAAATAAAACAGCACTGGCAGCCCCGGCCAAAAGATTGTCCAGCTCAGCCACTCCTGGTATGGGAAGCGGCGCAGCAGGGTCTGCTGACGCCATACCAGCAGGGCATCGCCGCCAAACTCCAGCCGCAGCAGGCGGGTTTGCAGCAGCAGAAACAAACCGAACACCGCTACGACCAGGCTGAGCCAGATGGCCCCAGCCCACAGTGGTGATAGGGCCAGGGCTGCCAGTCCCAGGCCAATCACGCCAAGGGATACGCCGTAGGCGGGGTCGAGCACCACGCCGCTAGTTCCGGGAGCAGGGGAGGTCATCAGGTGAACAGCAGCGAGGTGAGCAGGGCGTCCATCAGGGCGACTGTGACCAGAATCATGACCACGGCACCGGTGGTGCTGGTGCCCACCTCCTTGGGCCCCCCCCGGGTGGTGAGTCCCCAGCCGCAGGCGATCACGGCGATCTGCAGCCCGAATACCAGAGCTTTGAGCAGCATCGAGGGCAGGTCGTCGGGCTCCATCCAGGTGCGCACCGAGTTCCAGAACACCGCCGGGGGGATCTTGTAGAGCAGCGTGCTGCTCACCTGGCCCGACCAGATCCCCACCCAGAAGAAGAGCAGGCATTGCACCGGCGCCATGATCACCATGGCTATTACCCGGGGCACCACCAAGTACTCCACGGGATCGGTGCGCAGCATCGTGATCGCGTCGATCTGCTCGGTCACCTTCATGGTGCCGATCTGGGCCGCATAGGCCGTGGCCACCTTGCCGGTGAGCAGGGTGGCGGTGAGCAGGGGCGCGATCTCCCGTGACAGCCCCAGGGCCAATAGACCGCCCACCGTGGCGCTGGCGCCCTGTTTGGAGAGTTCCGCTGCCACCTGGATGTTGAACACGGTGCCCGCAGCCAAGGCCGTGATCAGCACGATCAGGAAGCTGCCGGGGCCGGCTTCCATCAGCTCTTGCATCAGATCGTTGAAGCCGATGCGCCCCTTGGCGATGGCGCTCACCGCCTGCCCGCCAACCAGAAGGCTGGCTCCCAGGCGCCGCAGCCAGCGCGGTGTTGTCAGCCAGGCGGGGCGCTTCATGGCTGGCGGTGCAGGCCTTTCTCCGGCCAGCGTCGCATCACCAGCAGGCCAGCGGCGATCAGCACGGCCGGAATCAGGCCCATGCATAGGCGGATGGTCGTGAGGGCAGTAGTCGGCTGGGCCAGTTCCAGGGAGGCCTGGTAGCCGCTGAGGCTCAGCCCATTACCAAGGGCAAACACGGCCACACCGATGCCCAGTTTCTGAGTCACCACCATCCAGGCGGTGTACAGCCCGGCTGGTTTGTCGGGGTCGGCATCGATCGCGTCGGGCAACAGGGCCCAGGGGATCAGGTAGGCGGTGGAGGCTCCCAGGCCCGTAACCATGATCGTGAGCACCAGTAGGCCCAGGGAGATGCCATTGCTGAAGCTGCCCAGGGGAGCAGTGCTGCCATCGAGGGGCACCAGCAGGCTTGCCCCCAGGCAGCCGGCAATCCATAGCCCGGTGCCCCAGCGCAGGGCGCAGACACGGCCGTGGCGCCCTGCCACCCGGCTCCATAGCTGCAGCCCCGCCAGGGCACTGAGCTGGAAGGGAATCAGGATCCAAGTGCTCCAGCTCTCCGGCAGTTGCATAACCACGGCCAGGAAAATCAGCGACACCGGCTGCATCAGCTGCAGGGCACACCAGAGCAGCAGGTAAAGCCCCAGCACTTTGAGAAAGCGAGGGTTGGCTGAGATGCGCTGTAGTTGGCGCCGGATCGGTTCCGGGTGGCCCGTAGGGCGCTGGCAGTTGCGGGCGAAGGGGGCTAGTCCCCAGCAGCACAGCAGGGTGAACACCGTGAGGGTTAGTCCGGACACCCAGCCCATACGTAGGTAGCCCTCCGCGCCCTGGCCCACCAGCAGGGCCCCCAGCACCAAGCCGGCCAATCCAGCCAGGATCGATCCGGTGAAGCGGCTGGCATTCAGCTGGGTGCGCAGCTGGGTGGAGCTGGTGAGCTCGGCGGCTAGGGCCGAGTAGGGCAGGTTGACGCAGGTGTACAGCGCCATAGCCACCAGCTGGATCACCACCAAAATTGCGAACTTCTGCCAGTCCCCCCCCGGAGGCACCCACCACATCGCTACCAGCGCCAGGCCTAGGGGAATGGCGCTGCCAGCCATCCAGGGCAGCCGCGGGCCCCAGGGGTGCTTGGTGTGGTCGCTGAGCCAGCCCACTAGGGGGTCGTTGATGCCATCCCACACCTTCAGCACCATCAGCACCAGGCCCGCCATCCAGGCCGGCAGCCCGGCCACACCGGTGTAAAAAACAAATAGGTAGAAGCCCAGCTGGGTGGCAGCCATGCCGGTGCCGATGTCGCCGAGCCCATAGCTCCACAGCAGGCGACGCCGGGCTGCCTGCCCCAAGCTCTGTTCTTCAGCTGTAATCATCGGGGCCGCTTAGGACTTGGGGTGGGCAGGCCATAATGTCTGAGCTGGATTACTTCGGTAACAGCAACAGGCATGTGACTCGTACGCATGTACTGCCGCGGGCGTAGTTTAGTGGTAAAACCTCAGCCTTCCAAGCTGATGATGCGGGTTCGATTCCCGCCGCCCGCTTACTTTTCTCAATAGGGGTTTTCGGCCTAAAGCCCTTGCTGCGACTGGCTTTCGGTCTGCTAGTCATCTCCAGCGTCTGTTTGCTTCGTCTCGGGCTGTCAGATGAAATATCTCACCAAACGTCTATCTCACCAAACGTCTCACATGCCGGCGGCCCGCGATTGGGAGGTGACGATCAGGGCTGTCGTGTTTCACGCAGGGCTGTCGTGTTTCACGCGCTGTCCCCAAGGGGCTGTCCCCAAGGGGCTGCCGCAGGGGCTGGACGGTTCTGAATCACCGCGTTTTCCAGCAGGACATCGAGCCTGATGCCTACGTTGCCCAGATGTCTCGTGCTCTGGACCATGACGCAGATAGAGATGTGGGCCGCTCCAGGCATCGAGGTGGTGCGGCGTTTCACCCTCCTAGGGACTGGGATGCGTTGATCGCAGCGTTTAGGGAACACAAGCTGATCAGTTGCGAGATCAAGCCGTTACTGCCATCAATGCAATTCATGCCGCCTTTGGACTTGGCGGGGCGGTGCTGACCAAGGCAGAAAGCACGGAATTTATTCAGGCCTAAGCCACAGGAAGGGATCCGCTTTGCAGGATTCCCATCTGCTGAGGGGTCACCATTACGGGAACGAGTTGGGAGGGAGCAATGGGTGCATAGGTGCCTGGATAGGTGGCAACTGGAACGGCAACACCAAAGGATTGAAGTGAGGGGGACTGTAGAAAATGAAGAATATCGACGGAGGTGGCCGAAATAGCATTGAATGGCGTCTGGACAACAAAAGCGTGGGGAGCAACACCAGCACCAATCACCGTGGTACCCACATTCACGCCAGGTGCGATGGTGTCAACACCAATCGAGATCGTGGATCCTTCACTAGCACTCACTCCGCCTGATATGGCAATGGTTTGGGGGGAGGGATCTGCATATAGAGCTGGTCCGTAGCCAGGAAAATAAACGGCTGGAGTCGAATAGGGTGTGTAGTAAGGCGAACTTACGTAATAGGCCGGGCCCACGGCTGAGGCACCGTAATAGGCCGAACCATAAGGAAAAGCACTGTAAGAAGTGCCGTAGGCGTAAGACCCACCAGCTGGCACATTCACCGTGGAACCACCGGACGCCTGAATGCCACCGGAAACAGCGACTGGGTTAGAGGCACCAAAACCCGATGAACCCGGGCCAAAAGTACCGCGGTTGTCGTCATCACCATCGAGGATCGAGACGTAGCCAATCTGTCGGGTAATAGAAGGAGCAGGAGAATCAGATTTACTGGAATTAGGAGTTAGATGTAGGCTGATAAACTCAGTGGGCTCTGCGCGGCTATCTTTTAAGGTGGGCACAAGTGAAGTATGGGTGTTCTGACCCTTAGCAAACGTGATCTCTTCCCCCACTTTGTTGTAGTCTTGCCCGAGGGTGGCTGTGCCGCCGAACGACTGCAATAACAGATGCTGCTCTGTGCTGAGATCTCCAGAACGAGTTATTAATACTTTGGCGGTATCTCCCTCCAACGCCTTGGCATCGGAAAGAGAGAAATAAGAGACAGGAGCCACTGGAGCGTTGCCGCTACCGCCACCGCCACCGCCACCGCCACCGCCACCGCTGCCGCTACCACCGCCGCTACCGCTACCGCTACCGCTACCGCTACCGCTGCCGCTGCCGCTGCCACCGCCACTGGTATTGGTTACCGAAGCGGAAACCTTTAAATCGTCAAAATCACGATCTCCACCGCGAGGCAAATCCTCGAGGGAAAAAGAATTTCCCCCATCATTTCTAACATTCGAGAATTTGGAGGGGTTTTGAGCAGGCCACGAAAAGAAGGTAATGCCTTTAGATGAGTTTCTGGCATAAGGAGCCCAAAGCTCCCCACCAGAAACATCAAACGATAAATTTGACGATGCGTTATTAGGCGCTCCTAGAGAGACATTCTGGCCGCCGGCGCTTAAAAGATTGCCTGGAGCCAGAGCTGCCGATGCATAGTTTTTCTGGCCAGGCAGAACAGAAGAAGAATTAAGGGAAACGGATCCCTCGCGATCTAAAACTTTATAAAAACCAATCGAGCTATTGTCAGCTGCGGCACGACTGACGCTGAATGCTAGAGAAACCCTTTGACCTGCATAGCCGGTAAGGTCCAAAAGCGGAGCACCGCTTGGCGAGATCAACGGAGAATTAGCCATGATGGACCACCCGGAAGACGAAGAAAACGCTGCTTTGGAAGAAACTTAATGCTAAAATTAGCAAATTACCGCCATAAGCTCCTAGCCCTAGGAATAGGAGGCCCATGGAGGCTCTGTCAATACCCACCCTAGGCAGGGTTGACTCAATGTCGGCCCAAGGGCCTCCGGGTGCGATTGCCATTCCTCCCAAGGCCAGCATCCCTTGGATGTTGTAGTCCAGCTCGCGAACCCCTTGGCGGATTGGGTGCTAGCCGTCGCGGCGGTGCAGGCTGCGCTGGTTGCCTCTGTTGGTCCAGACCCTATGTGCGGCCGGGGATCTGGTTGATTATCCAAGCCTGGAGCACCTCACCGAGCCGCTGCAAGTGGGCTTTGGTGAACAGGTACAAGAAGGTGGCGCCTGACAGTGTCGCTACTGCTTCGCAGAAGCCTTCGGCTAGGCAAAGGGGCCTAGGGCAGGGCCGGGACAGTAGCCAGGATGGTGGTGAGTTCTTGAACCATGGCCTGACGGGCGTAGGTGCTCACGCGCAGAGCTTCTTCGTGGTGGCGGATCTGGGCATCTGCCCACTGCAGGTTCTGGATCGCAGCCTTCGCCGTATCAGGCAGGTCCTGAATGGCATAGCGCTGATCACCGAAGGTAAGGACTGGCCCGTCGCTAGCTGGCATCAGAACAAAAATGCAGCATGCAAGCCTACCAAGAAACCGGTAACTCGGCGATGGAGGGAGGCGCAAAAGCGCAAAAGCGCAAAACCCGGCCCCCTCAAAAAGCCGAGACCGGCATCGCGCATAGCCTTGGCAGCGGCTTGCCGACTTAGCAGCGCTAAGGGGCCATGCAGCGAGCTGTGCTTGCAAAATGAGTGAAATAACGCCAGGGCCCTCCCTAAGCACCAATGCCTGACACCATCAACTCAGTTGCGGTTGACAACTCAACAATCAACACTGGTCTTGACGGCATCACAGCCGCAGTAACCAACGCAACCGCAACCTCAAGCGCCACATCCGTAGACGGCATTGCAGCCGCCAATGCCAAGGCCACTGAAGCCACCGGCATTCAGGATTCCACCATTACGGCTGGTCAAAACCAAACGATCACCGCCACAGAAGACGCGACCGTAACGGCCACGGCCGGATCGATTGGGGTGGCCAACTCAGGCGCAAACTTGAGTGGAACGGCAACTTCTACGGACTCATCACTAGATTACTTCTATTCGGCAGGTCACGGGCTTAGCACAGGCAATATCATTCGATTTTCTGCTGCTACCGGCGGCGCGGGTCTAACCACCACATCAGCAAATCAGTATTATGTAGATGTGGTAGATGCAAATACCTTCACATTACGTGCGAATGCAACTAGCGTAGCAACCACCCCCATCCCCTCTGACCCAGTAGTTACTGGTGTGAGTGGTGTTTACACAAGCCTGACTTTTGGAACGTCCGGTTCGTACAACAGTAATTCTGGGACATCAGCATTAGCCTTTTCGACGCCAAGCTCGAACCTACAGGTTGGAGATGCTGTTCTTATTTCGGTTTCAGGAAACCCAACCCCCTACTACGTTATTTCTGTTAATGGTGCGAGCACCACTGGCTATATCCTTTCAGCAACACCAGGCGGAGCCCCAGCAAACACTCTTACAACAAATACATATACATTTCAGACGCAAGAATCAACCGCCTCTGCATACTTCACTAGTGACGCTGGAGCCATAACCGACACGACATCCGGTACCAACGCAACCGATGTTGATATCACCGCAGGAGCAGTGCTCAACATTGCTGCAACAGCAAACAACACAGCATCTGCAACTGCAACCAACATTGAAAGTGACGCACTTGCTAATGCAAACTTAGCCGAAAGCGTCGGCCTCCAAAATACGGGCGTTACCGCAGGCAAAGAAGGAACCATCACCGTAAACGTTGATGGTGATGCAATCGCCAGTGCAACCACAACTGGCACCCCGAGCACTGGTGGGGATGCGACAGCAATTGCAACAGCAGGAAGCGTCATCGGTATCGACGATGTTGGTGATTACACAAGCAGCATCTCCGACTTCAGCTTTGGAACTACAGCAACGATCACAGCAAACGTCGGCAGCGCGGCAGACCGCGTAACCGTTAGCACCGCAGCCACCACGGCTACTGGTAATTCTGTTGCCGATTCTGAACTGACCAGCAACATCGGTATATCGGAGGGTAACACTGGAGTTATCCAGGTCGGCACAAATGGAACGATTACTGCCAACGCATTTAACGCGACAAACGCCAGTGCGACAACAACCAAGGGTCTTGCTGACGCTGACGCCCTAATCGCAAATGCCTCTGGCGTTGACATGGCTACGGGTGCAAAACTGGTTACAGGTCAGGCCGCAGTCGTAACAGGCACCGCCAACACGTCGAGCACGGTTGTTGCGTCGTCGGTGACAGCTGCGAGCGCAAGCGCTGCTGCAGCAACAGCAGATTCATATTTAACAGAAACAAGCGGCACTGAAATTGGGGTTGTCTCTGCCGGCACAAGTGCAACTCTCACTGGCACCAGTACCGCGAACCAAAGCGTCACTGCAACGTCGGTTGTTGGTACAGCCAATGCCGTCGGTACAAACTTCAACTCTGACGCAGTAGAAGTAACAACCTTCACATCAGGAACAACAGCAACCGTAACAGGTACAAATACTAGCGGGATCACAGCAGCGGCAAGTTCCACAAATGCAACTGCCATATCTGATGCAATTGCAACAAATGCAACTGGTGTCAACGGGGGAACAACCTTTACCGCTGGCACAACTGCAAGCATCACTGGCACAGACAACATCAGCCTAAGCGCTACATCAACTTCAGTAGATGCCGCTTCTAGAGCAACGGCTACTAATACAAATGCAGATGGTATTCTTCTGAATACGTTCACTGCTGGCACGACCGCCGCAGTAGCTGGCACTAGCAACAGTACGGTTGCAGCAACAGCAACTTCTACAGATAAGGATGCAACCGCAACAGCACTAACAAGTAATGCTACTGGCGTTACAACAGGTACCGCAGCTGGAACCTTCACTGTTGGCACATCCGCTTCACTAAGCGGTACTGCTGCACTGATCCAATCAGCAACTGCAGCTACTACCGGAATTAATACAAGCAACTCTGCAACAGCAACAGTTGGCGATGCAACGAGCGGCGCACCCACCCAAAATGCCTACGGCCTCGATTTAAGTGGTGCCAATACAACAATCGGTACAAGTGGGTCCATTGGCGGCAGCGCCACTACCGCAAACACAGCGGCAGCAACATCAACTCTTGCAGATGCAAAAGCCAACATCTACCAGGACAATCAAGACGGCATTACGGTAGGCGCGAAAACATTAACGACTGGCACTACAGCTGCGATCACAGCAAATAGCAGCGGAACTAACACGGCAAGCGCAACCTCAGTAGGGGCTGATGCCACAACCAACATTGATGTCAATGTAGCAGTTGCATTGGCAGGGACTTCCGCCGGAACAATAACTTCTGGCACAGCAGCAGCAATTAATGCGACAGCCAGCCAAATCAACACAGCCACAGCAACAACAACCTCAGGCAGTGGTTCGACACCATTCACGGGAACTGTCGCCAGTGGGGGAGTCATCACAGTTCCATCCGCAGATTTTGCTAACTACGCGAACGGAGATAGAGTTGTATTAACCGAGGGTGGAAGCGGTTTACCGGCAGGGACATATTACATCGTAGGAAAAGCGACCGGCGCGAGTACATATACCCTGAAACTAGATACATCTTCTACAGGTTCCGGCATTACCGCACCAACAACAGCATTCAGCGTCTCCGGAGACGAATACCCCGCCACCTTGACAGCCGCTACGAGCGGTGCAGATGCAACAGTCAATAACGACAGTGTTTATGGTGTAGACGCAGGAACCATTACATCAGGAACGACCCTGACGATGGCCGCTTCTGCAACGAGCACCCAAACCGCTAATGCGAGCAACGTTGGGACATCAGGAACTAGCATAAAAAATGATGCCAACGCTACTGTCGGTTATCAGGACAGCATCTCCGGTATTGAATCAACAAAAGTAACTGCTGGTACGAACACAACGCCATTTACAGCCACGGCAAACCTCAGCGGCAGTGCCACTGCTAACACTACCTACGGAGATGCAACGGCACAAACCGGTTATGGTTCAACCGTATCTGGCATGACAACAGACAACGTCAATACATCTACATTAGACACGCTGACCATCGGTCAAGATGCAATCGGTGGTGTCAACATGGCCGCAACCACCACCCTGCTTGCTCTAGCCAACACAGTAGCTGAGACTGCAACAGCAACCATCGGCACTAACAGCTCGACCTCCTACGGCAACGATCAGGTCAACATCTCCGTGGGCAGGGATGCGGAAACTATTTATGCCTCTTCTACCAACATCCTGACAGCCACTGCTGCCACATCGGGCACCTTAGTTGGAGCTGACGCAGCAACTGCGACCATTGATCAAAAAGCTGCAGGCACCTTCGACTCAGCCCTCACCATTGGCAATGATGGCAACGTAACTAACGTGGCCACATCAGTAGGCAACGCAAGGGCCACAAATATTGGTAACGTCATCTCCACAGAAACAGATACTGCAAGTGCATCACTGACATTGGATGTTCAGGGTCTCGACCAAAACACAAGCACAATAGTAATTGGTGCTGATGGCACCGTGGCATCCCAAGCACAAGCAAGTGGTAGTGCTTTTGCCCAGAATGTGAATGGGGTAGCAACCGGAACCACAACGGCTCCAAGTAATTCTGCAGGTGCCTACGCGATAGCCGATATTGACGTCTACGGCACCAATCTCCAAACATCATCAACTGACATCACGATCGGGCAAACTGGCAACATCACAGGGCTGGCTATTGCCGGAACCCTCACTTCCACTGGAACGCTAAAGGATCAAATCCTCGTGACAGGTACCACTACAGATGGAACAGCCAATGCAGTGGGTACAGTGAACGCGGCAGGTATCTTTGGAGAAGGTGCTAGTTCATCTGCTTCAGCCACTCCAGGAAACGCCCAAAGCCTTCTCACTGCTGGCCCAGCTGGTGGCAATGTGATCGGTCAAACCATCTCTGGCATGGCTGTGCTGGCCAACACCATCGGTGACGAAGTAAACATTGATGACGCAAGCAGCTCGATGATTGCAACCATCGGCGGTTTGCAGAACGTTGACATCCTGGGCGGCCAGGTCGGCACCAACCTCATCAAAGGCACCTCAACCGGTGACTACGACTCGACTGCAATCTCAATCAAGGGTGATGCCTTGGCAGTGGGCACCGTAACCGGTTACGGCATCTACGACACAAGTGGTACCGGCAACATCACCACCTCTGGCAACATCCAAGCCATCTCCAACTTGCTCAACACAGTTGTAGCAAGCTCTGTTGCCGGTAGTGCAACAGCAACCGCCACCACCACGGCCGTCGGCCTTGGCAACTACAACGTCACCATCCTCGGATCGGGGACCCTCACTGCCAACGCCACCGGCCTTGCCGAATCCACCGCCAGCTCCGTTGCTGGTCGCGCTTCCTCATAGGCCACAAAGCCTGGGACAATCAAGCCGATCCAGCGATCAACCAATCAAAACTACTCAAACGGGGGGCCTTCGGGCCCTTTTTTTTGGGCGTCAAACGTACTAGAATTCTCGGAAGAATAGAGGTCGAAGAGTGGGTGCACTATCCAGGGCTATAGCCCTAGTCTTTCAACCAGGAGAAATCCTCACTGCTGGCGACAACCTGGTCTTGGGCATCAACCCAACCGCCAAGGCCACCACCCGTGAGCTACAGGTCCTTCGCGATACCAGCCTTGCCGGCGGGGAGCTCGCTACCGATGCCCAGGCCTTTGCCCGTGGTATCGGTGCTGGTAACAGTCGTTTCCTCTCCGATGTTGGCATCGAGCTCACCGCTCCTTCCGCCCAACCCCTCAACCACTACGAAACCGAGCACGGCGATCTGCCCGTCCTGATCCTTCCCACCGGGAGGTTCACGGGCACTGTTAAACAAGTTGAAGCGGTAGGTGAACTAGCAGAGACCGATACAGGTCTTTTCACAGGCATTGTCAAAGAAGATTACCCAACTGGAACACCAGTCAAAACCGACGGTGTTGACCCCCAAACCGGCCAACCGATTGCTTTTAGTGATCCGGCAACCGTTGATGATGCCAGTCTCTACAACTCTCCAAACCTAACGATCAAAGGTGGTGGCGGCACCATCACCGGCACATCCGATGCCATTGCTTATACATCAGGGCGCGGTAACACCTACACCAACGCCGAGGCCATTCAAATTGGTCTGGCCAACATCAACTTCACCGACCGTTTTGGGCGCTTGCTCCAAATCGGTACCCAGGCATCGCCCCTAACAGCAAAGTCGTTAACAATCGACGACAGCCTTCTCGGTGATGTCCGCGGTGGCATCACCCAAGCCAATATCAAAAGCACGGCGATTGTTCGAGGCCTGGAAGGTGGCGGCAACGATGTCATCAATCCCACCACGGGCAAGGTTGATCCCGCCTACGGGAACACCCTCTACACCGGCAACCTGATCTATGGCCAACCCCTCGCCAACGTAGCCGCCGACGCCCAGGTTGATCACAGGGTCGAATCCGACCTGATCAAAACCACCTACATCACCGCCGATGCCAAGGGCTTAGAGAATGCCGTTGTTTACAACGTACCCAATGGCAGTGGCAATGGCGTCGCCACCATGGGTGGTTCGGCCACAGCCAAGGCCTCAATGATTGTTGGCAGCGGCTGGGATCGTCTTGATCCCGCCGATGCCGGCCGGGTTGTCTTCACCCCAGAGCCCAATCCAAACCTCCAAATCATTTCCCAAGCCATCGGTGTTGATAGCTCCACCCTCTACGGCGCACCTACCCTCAATTCCACCATTACCGGCAGTGGTCTTGCCACCGTCGATCTATTGAGCCGCAACAATCACATCATTAGCCCAACAGAAGTTGATCGCATCAACGTCGTGGGTATTGGTATCCGCGATACCGAGATCTACACCCACCGCGGCGCTGATCTGATCGTCGCAACCGGTGGCGTCATCGACGACGGCATCTATTACGGCAACCGCTTCAACCACCTCGCCGGTGTGCTCGATGCCGCAGGCTTCGACAACGTCACCATCTACGCCAACGAAGGCGACGATCGCATCCTCGGTGTTGTAATGAGCGAAACCGATGCCGGTCTTGATGCCAATGGCGATGGCGTCCTCTCCAGCACCGTCTACCTCGACCAAGGGGCCCGCGATCCCTACGAACTCAATGGCTACAACGGCTTCCGCAATACCAAAGTCGATTCCGGCATGGGCAGTGACGTCATTCGAGGGGCCTCCAATGTGGCCACCTTCTACGGCTCGCTTGGCAACGACAGCATCATCCTCGATCGCGCCAAAGATACGGCCCTCTGGGGTGGTGCAGACGACGACTATCTACAAATCACGGGCAACGTACGTGGTGATATCAACCTCTGGGGTGACATCGGCAATGACATGCTGATTTCCGGTAAGCAAGCAGACAGCATCTTCAATCTCCAAACCCTCGATGGCGGCTACGGCCAAGACATCCTGGTCGGCAATGCTGAAAGCGTCGACAACTTCCTGATGGGCAATGGTGGTGCCTCCTTGATGGCCACATCCAGCAAACAGGTGAATACGGCCCTCACCGATCCTGCCTTCTGGGCCAAACTCAACCCAGATGAAAAAAATCTCCTCTGGAAAGAAGGCGTTCTGCTTGGTGCCCAAACCGTTGCCGTCCAAAATTCAATCCTTGCCAACAGAGGTGCTGATGGCTCCCTCACTGCCAATGGCACCGGCGCCGTTCGCAACATCGATGTGATCAGCAGCTTCGAAGCTGGTCCCTGGCGCGACACCGTCGAACTCAATGCCGCCCTTGCCAACCTCGACGAAACCACCTGGAAATCAGAAGGAACTCTCTTTAAAATTGGTTCTGATGGTGAACTCGATGCCGTCGAAACTTCAGCCAACCACCCCAATCGCATCGGCGTGATTGTGGGATCCCTGAAAGATATTAACAATCTGGGCAAAGCCATGCCATCCATTGCCTATGCCAGCGATACCCGCCAACTTCTCTACGATGCCGATGGCGATTGGAGCTCAGGTTCCATCAGCATGGGGATCATCAATATCAACAACGGTGCTGGTTTCAACCACTCCAACGTGCGCTTTGGCAGCGCCACCGGCGAAGGCATGGGTGTGCCGATCGCGTTATAAATAACCCCAAAAATCTCTCAAACCGCTTCCTCCATCGCCATCAGGGCTTCATAGGCCCTTAGCCTCACAAGCCATTGCTGGCCATCTCCCCCCTGGTCCGGGTGCCACCGAATCACATTTTTGCGCCAATGACTGCGCACCTGCTTCTTTTTGGGTTTCTCAGCAGGAACCAGCCCCAAAGACACCAAACACTCCCGCCGAAACAAACCCTGCTCAACCAAGGTTAAATAAACGGGTTGGCCGTTGAGATCAGTAAAGCGAGCTTTTTGCTCTGTTTCCTTACGCCTACGCTCCTGCTCGATCAAATACAACAGGCGGTTGTAATTCATCCTCACCTGGTCAACCTGGCCCCTATCGCGCACACCGTCGATACTTTTAGAAGCCAGCACCAAAAAAACCCGCCATGCCGCTCGAGCAAGCACAATGGCGAGTGCGATCACCCCCACGGAAGCCAGAATCGCAGCAACCAGTCCCATGCCTGCCGTATGGGCCATAATGGGTCCAGCATAAAAGCAAGCAAGACCTTGCTTGGGCTCCTGGCGCTCATACAATCAAAGAATGGCTGAGCTGATCCCCAAAGAAGCCCTGGAAGCGGCGATGACAGCCCAGCTCGCTGCAATGCAAGAAAAGAGCCTCGCCGTACTCCTGGCAGAACTGCAGCTGCTACCACAAATCATCAGAAACATAGCCAGCCAGCTAATTATCAATCAAGTTGCCTTTGGGCAGCAAGACCTAGACATGGTCAATAAGCAAATCAGCCAAGGTCTGCCCATACCACCAGAGACCATACTTGCAAACCCAATCGATACGATCAACCAGGCTCCAGACAACCTGAAGCCCATCATGACCGGTCGCTATCGCGAGATGCAACTGAGAAAACTCATCCTCGATACCTATCAAGATCTGATCGATCCCTATTTCCTCGAACGCCGGGCAGCCCTCGAAAAGGTGGTCTATGCCGTCATCCGAGTCTCATCCCCGGGCGTCGCAGACGAGCTCTACCTACGGCTCATCGATGGCGACGAAACCTTTGGAGAAGTAGCCCAGCGCTATTCAGAAGGCGATGAACGCTACACCAAAGGCCTCGTCGGCCCCGTACCTGTGCTGCAAGTACACCCCGCCATCCAAAAAGCCCTCACGGCCCTCGCCGTTGAAGAGGTCCACCCTCCGATCCAAGTGGACCAGTGGTATCTCATCCTCAGCCTGGTGCACACCCAGCCAGCCCGGATGACCGATGAAACCCGCATGCAACTGATGCGGGAACTCTATGAAAAAGATCTCGAGGCCACCATTAAAAACTGCGTGGAGACCCTCGTCCAAGCCGCATGAGCGAAGCCAACACCTCCGTCAGGGATACCCTTCTCCTCTTTCCCTTCCTGGCCGACCAGCCGGCAGACGTTGTTGATGAGCTATCAAAAGATGCCCGCTACATTAAATACAAACTCGGCGATAGCCTTGCCAGGCTCAACCAGCCGCCCCAATACCTCTTCTTTCTGATTCAAGGCTCCGTTCGTTCCGTCGTCTATTCCAAAAGCCTGCCCAAACAGCTGGCCACGCTTCAGAAGTTCCAGCCCGGCTCCCTGGTTGGTTGGACCCCCCTCAGCTGTGGCCGCTGCCTCGAAACCCTCATCGCTGCCTCCGAAACGGTGGTGATTGCCGTTCCCTACACGGCCATCCAATCGGCAATGGCCATGAATGCAGGCTTTGCGAACCGCATTCGCCAAAGTGTTAACCCCAGCGAAGTCTTCTACATCCTGGATGCTTACTTAAGCAAATATCCCTTCGTCGTTGGCGAAAAACTGCTGGAAACGTCGCGCCAGCTCTCGAAAGATTCCCAGGTTCTCTCCGTCAGTATTTCTCAGTATTTGAGCATTGGCACAACAGAGCTGATGGCCAAACTACCGGAAGGCAAAACCTGGATTGCCTCTGCAGGCTCCCTGCCGCCGGGCTGTCCCATCGAAGAAGCGGAGCCCTACCTCAGGAAACAGGCAGCCGATGAATCGATTGAAGGGTTACTCACACGCTTCGTGGGAATCGACTCGAAAAAATTAGAAACACTGCTTGAAGATCCAGAACAACAGGCCAGTAGCCCAACAACAACCAACCTAGAAGCCCAACTGTTCCAACGCTGGAAAGACCACCAGGAATCGGTTCGTGCCACCAGGGTTGGCCCCACCCAAAACGGCGGCA
This sequence comes from Cyanobium sp. BA5m-10, assembly GCF_024346255.1. Lineage (NCBI taxonomy): Bacteria > Bacillati > Cyanobacteriota > Cyanophyceae > Synechococcales > Prochlorococcaceae > Cyanobium > Cyanobium sp. BA5m-10. The sequence continues at coordinate 24,015 of NZ_JAGQCP010000018.1, forward strand.
AAGACACCGATAGCGAACTGGCCCTCGCATCAGAAGCTCCCCAACTGCCCGATCCAGAACCGATTCACGTTGCGGAGATCCAAACCAGGCCAGTCAGCTCCTTCCCCTTCCACAAGGGCATTGGCTCCCTCGATTCCCAGATCGCCGCCTTTCGCATGCTGGCCGATCACCTCTCCATTCCCTTTCGCAAAGAGCTGTTTCGACGCATCTTTGGTGATCAGGTCAGCCGCCACGGCGTTGTCTCCCTGGCCCTTTGCGGGGCCATTGCCGAATCGATTGGCCTCCAAACCCAGCTGCTCGAATTGGAAGCCGAGTCGATTTCCCGGCTGGAATTTCCCCTGCTGCTGCTTTGGGGCGATGGCCTGGCTGTGATCTACCGCTACGCCAAAGAGAAGTTTCTGGTGGGCATCCCATCGGTGGGCCTGGTGGAACTCAGCCCGGAAGACCTCAAGGAGCAATGGGGGCCCAGCGGCGAACTACTGCTGCTCCGCAAACTCGACACAACCCCCACCAGGCGCTTTGGCTTTAAGTGGTTCATTCCAGCCCTCACGAAGTATCGCGGTGTCCTCACGGAAGTGCTGCTGGCCAGCTTCTTCATGCAGTTGTTCGGCCTGATCAATCCCCTCCTGATTCAGCAGGTGATTGACAAAGCAATCATCAACTCCAGTCCCGATGCCCTCGGCATCCTCGGGCTGCTGCTAGTGGTCTTCGCCATCTTTGAAGGCTTGCTGCTCTGCCTGCGCACTTTCCTGTTCAACGACACCACGAACCGCCTCGACCTCAGCCTCGGCACCGAAATCATGGACCACCTACTCAGGTTGCCACTGAGCTACTTCGATCGCAGGCCAGTGGGTGAGGTGAGTAGCAGGATTGGGGAAATGGAAAAGGTGCGCTCCTTCCTCACCGGCACTGCCCTCACCACAATTCTCGATGCTGTCTTTGCCTTGATCTACGTGGTTGTGATGTTGATCTACAGCTGGCAACTCACCCTCATTGCCCTGGCCGTTATTCCCATACTAGTGGGTCTCACCATTTTTGTATCTCCCCTGGTACGTTCTCGGCTGCAAAAAAGGGCCCTGGCCAGCGCTAAAACCCAAAGCCACCTGCTTGAAGTCATCGGCAGCATGATCACCGTGAAGGCCCAAAATATTGAGCTCAGAAGCCGCTGGAAGTGGCAAGAGCTCTACACGGATTTCATCGCAGAAGGCTTCGATGTCACCCTGATTAGCACCACAGCAAGCAGCATCAACGACTTCCTCAACAAACTCTCTGGCCTGCTCGTCATCTGGGGTGGGGCCCACCTGGTACTGGCTGGCGAACTCACCCTGGGAGAACTAATCGCCTTTCGGGTGATCGCAGGCTATGTCACCACACCCCTGCTGCGTATGACCAGTGTGTGGCAAAGCGTCCAAGAAACGGCACTCTCCCTCGAACGACTCAGCGACGTGATCGATACGCCAGTCGAAGCCCCGGAAGACAACGCCACCCGCATCAGCATGCCCCCGATCAATGGCTTTGTTGAATTCCGCGATATCGATTTCCGCTACCAACGCACCTCTCCGCTACTCCTAAAATCGATTTCGATGAAAATCGAACCCGGTCAATTTGTGGCAGTTGTTGGCCTCTCTGGATCGGGCAAAAGTACGATCACCAAGTTGCTCACAAGGCTCTACAACCCTGAAGCTGGCTTGATCCTTCTCGACAATGTCGACATCACCAAAGTGGAGCTCTACAGCCTTCGCCGCCAATTTGGCGTGGTGCCCCAGGAGAGTATCCTCTACGACGGCTCGATTGAGCAAAATATTGCACTCACATCACCTGAGGCCACCACAGAAGATGTGATCGAAGCCGCCAAGGTCGCCTGTGCCCACGACTTCATCATGTCCTTGCCCGCCGGCTACTCCAACCAAGTGGGTGAAAAAGGATCAAATCTTTCCGGTGGTCAACGCCAAAGGATCGCAATCGCCAGAACGATCCTGCAACGGCCCAGAATGCTCATCATGGACGAAGCAACGTCCGCCCTCGACTACCAAACAGAACGGGTTGTTTGCGACAATCTAATGCGGGAGCTACAGGGCCGCACAACCATCTTCATCACCCACCGCCTGAGTTCAATCACCTCGGCCGACAGAATCATCATGATGGGTGAAGGCAGGATTCTAGAATCGGGCACCCATATGGAATTGATGTCACTCAAGGGTGCCTATTTCACCCTCTTCCGCCAGCAAAGTAAGTCGAGTAGTTCATCACCCGGCAAGCCGCCGGCAGGGCTGGTCCTGGCCTAAGCAGCGATGGCAAATTCCTCTGCTGAGAAACCCAAAAGCCTCAGCCCCCAAGTACCAGCCGGCCAACAGGAAGCACCCCCATCAAACGGTGGGGATGAAAACGAACTCTTTTCAGCTCGCTATGTCAAACGCCGCACCACCTTGCCCCGCTCCACCCGGGCCTGGGGAAGGGGAATCGTTTGGGCCTTAATTGGCCTAACGAGCTTTGCCATCATTTACGGCTTCCTCAACAAGATTGACAGCTCCATTAATGCCCGCGGAGAACTCGTTCCCACAAAAGGAAAGCGCGAAATCTCACCCGCCGTCAATGGAATCGTCAAGACAATCTTTATCAAAGATGGAGAATATGTCACCAAGGGGAAAGCCCTCTTTAACCTCACGGATGAATCCACGGCTGCCGTACTCGATAACCTCCAAAAGATCCGCACCTTCTGGTCGTCCGAATTGGTCGTCTCCCAACGCATCCTTGGCCTCAAAACCCCAGATAAAATCCCCCCCCTAGCGGAATTAAACCTGGCGGTATCCCAACAGGAAACACTTCTGAAAAAACTTTCATCAATTCAGGATATCCAGCGTTCTAACTTTGAGACAAAGCAAGCTGAGGCTGATCTCAGGGGCACGACGACCCAGCTTAAAACCAATCAAAATATTCTTAGTCGCTATCAACAACTCTATTCTCAGGGAGCCATTGCCGAAATAGAGGCTCTTCGCCAAGCCGATAACGTTGAAAAGCTCAGGGCTCAACAAGATCGTCAGCGCCTTGAAATCCTCAGCGCTGAACGCAAATCGAAGCAGACAACTATTCAAGGCTCATACATCTCAGCCCTAGACAGGAAGCAGACATTTACTCGCTACCTGACAGCAGCCCAAGAGTTTCTCCAGGTAGAAAACCGCATCGCCGATCAGCAATATCGGCTGACCCTGCAGGTTGTTCGAGCACCCATTGATGGCTACGTCCACAACCTATCTATTGCCAATGGTGAATTGGCTACTCCCAATAGGCCTAGCCTTTCATTGATTTCAGATGGTAAGCTGCGGGTTAAAATATTTATCAAGGATTCTGAGATAGGCTTTGTGAAAGTGGGCATGCCTGCCGAAATCCGAATCGACTCCTATCCGTTTACGGAATACGGAGCAATCAAAGGCAAGCTCACCAGCATTGGCCAATATTCCCTGCCCCCCGATCAGGCCTATCCGTTCACCCGATTTCCAGCCACCGTGGAAATTCGATCTAATGTGCTCGAAACCAAGAAAGGCCGGTCCTTCACCCTGCGCGCGGGCATGTCGGTGGCTGCCCTGATCATTGTGAGCAAACGGCCCGTCATATCCATCGTAACCGACAAGTTCAACATGTTCTTTGACAACACCAGAACGATCCGTTAACTCGAAGCAAAATTCGAGCTACTGGGTAGTGTTACATTCCTAAGCTTGGCCAGTTCCACATTGCCGCTTTGCTGACCCGTGAGATACAGGGAGACGCTGGAGAGGTTGTCATTGGAAACACCAATAGCCAGGCCAAAACCAGCTTCACCAATACCAGAGCTGAACAGGTCATTCGGCAGGGAAGGAATATCCTTCTGGATAATCCAAGCATCATTGGCTCCACCGTAGCGATAGGCAATTTGATCGCCTGTGGCAAGATTTAAGTTGTCAATCACTGGTGCACCGCCAATGCCATCCCAGGCTGCGGTCAATGCACCAACATCATTGAAAGCAATCAGATCCTTGCCGGTACCAAGGCGAATTGTTCGCAGGGGATCGGCTGCACCAGCAAGATCGTTACTAAGAACAAAAACATCACCATTGTTGCTACCGATTACAGTTTCGAATCCTCCCAGTCCGCCAGTGCTGGTGGTGCCAGGGTCTAACAGATTCTCGCCCTGACCTGAATAGAGAAGGGCGTTCTTGGAATCTTCATAGGAAACTGTATCTAGGCCGTTGCCACTATCCAGCTGACCCGATAGAGCTCCATAATCCTTGAACAGCACAACATCGTTGCCACCTCCCAATTGCACATTCTCTACAGAGACAAAAGCGGTGTTATAAAGCTTGCCAACATCACGACCAATCACTTCGACCCGATCCTTAAACTCACCACGGCTTGAAAGCGTATCGTTTCCATCCCCACCAAGCACCAAGGATACATCGGAAGAATCCTTGGCAAGCCAGTTATCATCGCCATTGGTGAGCACCTGGGTGCGCCCGTACAACGGAATGTTGATATAGGTATCTCCATCATTGAGCTTGATCGAAGAACCTGCATTCACGTCGCCCTGAATCACCAGTTGATTGCGACCGGGGCCGAGATCAACCGTGGAATCCACCACGTCCCCCCTGAGAAGCACTATGTCATCACCAGAGCCTGTGTTAATAATCGATTCATTGAGACTTGTGATGCTCTTGGAAGCATCAATATTTAGGTCATGATTGGCATCGACAGCCATAGAACTGATTTGGGCTGCCAAATATTCGTCAATGCCTGCATCGACAAAGATACGGTCATTGCCAGGCCCGGAGTCGATGGTGCTCTTCCTTAGACCCGTTGAATTGAGATTGATCCTGATATCGCCCTTGGTAGGCTCAAGGCCCTGCTCAATCGTAATACTAAAGCCTGGAAGATTGGAATCATTCATGTTTTCCATCTTCGCCATTACCTGAATTTCGTCGTCTCCCTTATTCGATCGTATCGTGCTTCCATCCAAGCCAATGGTATTCACGCCAATATCAAGAGAAAGCCCATCCGTGCCTTGCCGAGCAAGCACATCGCTTTGGGTATTCGCTGACACCAGGATTGAATCACTGCGATCACCCGTGCGCAGGATCGTATTCGATAGGCCCGTAGTCGTATTGACAATTTGACCTACGGCAAGCTTTCCGGCCTGGGTCAGGAGGTCGATGAAGTCCCTGGCCTTCACACTGATGAACTCAGCGGCATCGCGGAAGCTCGAAATTTGACTATTTCGCGTGCCACTATTTTGTCCCTCCAGGCTCGCAGTTGCATCAGCGTGCACGGACCGAGCAACCGATCCAACAACCCCTGTTGTTGCCAGGCCAACCGTGGGAGTTTCGCCAATATCTAACCCACTGCCAAGCAGGTTCCCCTGGCCGAGCATCGAACTGGCCCTGACGACCAAATTACTCGTATCTTTTAGTATCCTTCCTTCATTATAGGAAATAGCCCTTCCGAGATAATTCAAAGGACTGATGTTGATAGCCGTACCATCCAGGCCAGCCAAATCAGCCTTGGCAATCGCATTGCCCAACCCATCCACACTAGAGCTGATCGCCCTTACAGGGCTATTAACATCAACTTTGATATAACGATCGTCTTCAACCAGTCTAAAGCTTGCAGGTTGGTACTCGGGATTGTTACTGTAATCACCGTATTCTCTACCTATGCCGGATCCTACTGGTGATGATGATGCTGATGGTAATGTTAATTGTGATGCTTGGATGGAATCCCCAACAAACGGGCTTTGGTCATCCCATATTGCTTGAGTGGCAGGCCTGATGGTTGGAGGATTAGCCCTCCTTCCCGCCTCTTCCAAATCAACCTGATCTACCCCCGTGATTGGGGCCGGATTGAGTGGAGCGATGGAGATTTGATCTTTGAATGAAGACAGTCGGCCACCATCCTCTAGGGGATTACCCTCAACCGGTCTTGGTCCATCCAAGAGCTTTGCGGCCCATTCTGCGGCCTCCACCAACTCAGGCATCAGAACTGAAAGGATGACAGCAAGAGATGCTCCCGCAAGGCCTCCTTCAATGGAGACGCGGGATTTGTCGTCCTTAAGGGGAACCTTGTCCCCAATCAGTTCAAGAGGTGTGGCCATAAGAGGGACCTCTCACCCTATCCTACAGGATCCATCTGGTTCATCAAGGGCTGTTGCCGGGCCTGTGAAGCTCCTGCTATTGGCTTACACAAGCCCGATGTTATCGCAGGAGACGGGCTCAGAACCCTACCCACAAGGGGGGTTGCATGTCCCTAAATTGGTGACGTAGATTGGTTCAAGCTCAACGGTTCCCAACTGTCATCAATGAACATTGAGATCAACGATTGGCATGACTCAATCCTCGAGGCCAGCGCCCCAACCCCAGTGCTGTGCTTGGTCTCCCCCAACGCCACTCAGCAGCTTGGCCAGCCCGGAGTGTCCTTTCCCGAGGAAGAGACTAAAAAGCTTTCAGTAATGGTTCCCAAGTCGTTTCACAAAGATCTTCGCCTCTATTGCGCAAGAAAAGACCTCACAATTACTGATGTTGTTCTTAAAGCCCTTCGTCATTACATTGCCAACGATAAATGACAAGGCGCTTGACTGTACAGATTTCTGATGAGCTGTATAGGGATCTCAAGCTGTATTGCGCATTCCAGGATCTTACTTTTTCCCAGACAGCGTCAAAGGCCCTAAGGGATTTTGTGTTGAAAAATGCCCCGCTGATAACTAAACTTAAAAGCGATAACTGCTAGTAAGCGATCCCTTAAGCCCAATTACTGGCCATGTAGCCTTGTGATTCGAGCTTCTTCGATAATGTATTTATCAGTTGAGATCGCCATAGCCAAGAAGATTTCTTTTTGCTGGCTAGCCCGCCACAACTTGCAAAAGAGCTATCTGGTTTATCGCATTGAGTGAGAATCTCAATGTTTAGATAGCAATTAGACCATTCGAACCCGCAGGTCTCAATAAGATTTGGAATCTCCATCCAAGGATTTGCTCGCATTTCATCCATATTGAGGTGAATCATGGCAGCTGGAGCGCTTGCCTGGTGATAGGCCATGATCTGGCGATAAAAGTCATAATATTCAATAATCGCATCCAAGTCGTAGGCCCACGGATTCTCAGTCCCTAAATAAGTAGTGTAAATTGCAAGTAAATTATCGACTGGATTGCGAAAACAGTGGATAATCTTGGCGCGTGGAAATAAACTGGCGATCGCAGAACAATACTGGAATCCAAATAGGTCATGATCATCGATGGGCTTGGCCACATCAAAATCACGGTGGATGGCCTTAATAGAGGAAATCACATCTTCGGACATAGAATTAATATTTGAGTCAAGTATATAATTTGATGCTATATTTAGAAACTCTGTCTTCCCAAGTTTTCCAAGTTTAGGGTTTTGTGATAGAACTAATTGGGCTAGATCGGCTCCGCAACATGGAATCCCAACCAAGAAAATTGGTTCATGCTCATCCTGCCACGTTGACTTTGTATCTGCGATTGCTGCGTTGGTTGCGATTAACTGCTGAATGTTTGGACGCTCCCAGAGCAACGTCTTGTTCATCTCTTGATTGCCTTTCTGATAGCAGTCGAAGGCTGATGTATCATCCAAGTCATCCTTGTATTTAGCTATGGCGAAATACAATTGGGCCCGTTCCCCGGGGTAGTCGGTGGTTGTTAAGCACCCCTGCGCTCGCTGCATTGGAGCTAGATCAACCTTCGCATCCACAAGCAAGGATAACTGCCGTTCTGCTTCGGCAAGTTTTGGGCTGATAAGTAGAACTTTGTTATAGGCTATAATTGCCTCTTTTTGTCTGTTTAAAGTGGCATAAGCCTTGGCAAGATTAAAAAGAGCCTCCACAAGTTGGGGTTTAATGATCAGTGCCTGTTCGTAGCAGGCGATGGCCTCAGGTGCCCTTCCAAGCTGGGCATAGAGAGCCCCTAGGTTTAAATGGGCTTCGGCAAACTCGGGCTTCAAGCGAAGAGCTTCTTGATAGGCATCCGCTGCATCCTTAATCTCATTAATACTCTTTAAAGCACTGCCGAGATTAAAGAAAGGATCTGGCGACGTTGCATTACATGCAATGGCTCTCTTAAAGGTATCGATGGCAGAACGGCTGTCGCCCAGCGCTTGCTGGGCCTTGCCGAGGTTGTTCAGGGCTGCAAAATGGTTTGGAGTAATGGACAAAGCATCAACACAACTTCTAGCAGCCTCTTGATACTTGCCAACCTCAAGGAATGCCGATCCCAAATTGGTAAGGGCCTCTGGGAATTGGGAATTTAGCGCCAGCGCTTGACCATAGGCCTCAATCGCTTCGTTAAAGCGACCTACTTGGCTTAGTGCGTTACCAAGATTGTAATGACAATAACAATTGTCCGGTGCCAATGACAAGGATATTGTATAAGCTCGGATGGCCCCGTGGATATTGTCTTGGGCTTTTTGAACGAAGCCGAGGGTTGCCCACCCCTCTGAAAAACCTTGATCTACAGAAAGCGCTTCTTCAAGCAGCTTTTCTGCCTCGCTATACCTCCCTTTTTGTGCGTAAATAGCTGCCAAATTACCCAATATTAAGGTGCTTTTTGCCTTCCCCTGAATGAGGGCTTCGTAAATCGCTACTGCCTCCTCAAGCCTTCCTTGCTGGTAGAGAAAATGTCCTAACTCAGCCTGCTTATTGGTCTTCTTGGAATGCTGCTCTTTTTCTTCCTTGCTACCAAAGCCAGCTGGGCCAAACCTTTGATTCGCCACCTGTCCTCTAAGCTCTATTTTCATTTTAGCCCGACTATACGTTTAGGCGTCGTAACTCAACTGGACGGCACGGGGTCGACACCTTCCAAGCTGATGATGCGGGTTCGATTCCCGCCGCCCGCTCTTTAAAGCTTTCGGCCTTCCAGCAGGGGGGCAGCCACCAGCAGCATCAGGCTGCGGCTTTGCAGGGGTGCGCCGGTGGGCAGCCAGGCCTCAGGCTCGGAAGGCAGGTCTTCGCCGGGGGGTAGGGCCGTGTCAATCACCCGCAGCCAGCCCTGGCTGCAGCTGGGCAGCTCAAAGTGCATCGCTTTGCTGTAGGCGTTCATGCCGCACCAAACCAAGGGCCCCTGGTGACTGTCATTGAGGCTCCAGGCCAGGGTGTGGGACCAGCTCGCCCAGTCCGGGCTGGCTAATTCGACACCGTGCCACTGGCGCCAGAGGTGGCCCCGATCGCCGCTGCGCCTTATGGGTTTGTCATCAAGGGGTAGCTCGGGGTTGAACAGCCCGGCCAGATGGGCCCGTAAATGCAGCAGGCGTTGCAGAAACAGGCGCAGGGCCAGGTCGCCCGTATCGGGTTGCCAGTGCATCCAGCCGAGGGGGTTGTCCTGGCACCAGGTGTTGTTGTTGCCGCCCTGGCTGCGGCGCACCTCATCACCCATCAACAGCATCGGCACTCCCGGTGCGAGCAGCAGGCTTGTGAGCAGATTGCGCAGCTGGCGCTCGCGCAGGGCCGTGATGGCTGGATCGGAGCTGGGACCCTCTACACCGTGGTTCCAGGTGTTGTTGTGATTATCGCCGTCTCGGTTGTCCTCACCGTTGGCCAGGTTGTGCTTGCCGTTGAAGCTCACCAGATCGGCCATGGTGAAGCCGTCGTGGGCGGTCAAGAAGGTGATGCATTGACCCGGATGCACCGGTGTGTTGGCGAAAAGGTCTGGGCTGCCGCTCAGGCGCTGGGCCATGGTCCAGCAGGTTTTTTCATCACCCTTCCAAAAGCGACGCAGGTCGTCTCGGAAGCGGCCATTCCAGGTGGCCACCCGGCGGGCTGGGAAGTCGGCGAGGCGATAGAGGCCACCGCAATCCCAGGGTTCGCTGATCAGTTTCAGGTCGCCGAGATCTGGATCGGCTTCCATCTCCTCAAATAGGGGCGGCGCGTCTAGGGGGGCCAGGTTGTCGCCGCGGCTGAGGGCGATGCCCAGGTCGAAGCGGAAGCCATCAATTCCCAGCTCCGTGGCCCAGCAGCGCAGCGATTCCAGGATCAGCCGCCGCACCAGCGGCCGATTGGCCGCAATGGTGTTGCCGCAGCCGCTCACATCTTGGTAATCGCCTTTGGCGCTCTGCTGGTAGTAGAGGCGGTCGCTGAAGCCGCGCCAGCTGAGGGTGGGCCCATCCTGATTGCCCTCAGTGGTGTGGTTGTAGACCACATCCAGCAGTACTTCGATGCCGGCCCGGTGGCAGGCGGTCACCAGTTGACGCACCTGGTCGCGGCCGCTGAGCGGGTCATCGCCCACCAGATAGTCGGGATGGGGCGCCATCCAGCTCAAGGGGCTGTAGCCCCAATAGTTGTGGCGTCCGGCCGGGGCGTCGTTGGGATCGAAGGCCATCACCGGCAGCAGCTCGATGGTGGTGATGCCCAGATCCTTCAGGTAGGGAATGGTGGGAATCAGCCCAAGCAAGCTGCCGTGCAGCTGCGCTGGCACAGGACAACCCGGTCCCTGGGTGAAGCCACCCACGTGCAGTTCATATATGACGCTCTTCTGCCAGCTGTGGCGCGGCCGGGGGGCGTGGCTGAAATCAAAGCGGTCGCGCTCAGTTACCACTCCCTTGAGGCAGTGGCCAGTGTTGGGTGCCGCCCCAACGGCGCCGCCACGCTCATAGCTCTGCCAGCCGGCGATCGCTCGGGCGCAAGGGTCGAGCAGCACCTTGGACGGATTAAAGCCATGGCCGCCCGGCTGCAGCGGCCCAAATGCCCGGTAGCCGTAACAGCTGCCCAGGCCCAGACCCTCCACCTCCACATGCCAGTGATCAGCAGAGCGGTGCCGCTGGTCCAGTTCCACCACCCGCGCTGGCTCGCTCGCCTCACCGTCGGCGAACAGCAGCAGCTCGATCCGGGTGGCCAGAGGGGCCACCACCGAAAAGTTGACACCCCGGCTGGTGAGGCTTGCCCCCAGCGGCCAGGGATGGCCGATGTGAATCCCTTGGTGGTGATTCGGGGGTGGAGCTAGCTCAGGACTGTTGAATTGGACCGTCAAGGGGCCGAGCTTGCTGCGGTGACGCTAAGCGCGAATATTGGCCGGGGCAGCAGGCAGTCGCCTGAGGTGCCCGTCTCCGGACGGATCGCGCTCCACTCCTTGCCCTGTTTTTGCCCGCTCCCGCTGCATAAACAAGTTGACCCAGTTGACCCAACCCCCCGAATCCGGCCGGCCGCCCCAGCAGGTGCGCCCTGGTCTGTGGCTGTTCGCCCCCAGCCGCGATAGCCAGGGGGGAAGCAGCTGGCTGCTGGAGGCCGCTGCTTATGGAGGTGGCGGAGATCTGCTGGTGGATTGTCCGGGATTCACTGAGGCAAATTTGGCCATGTTGCGCCAGCGCACTGAGCTGGTGGGGCCAGGCAGGCTTGTGCTCACTAGCCGCGAGGGCCACGGCCGCTGCCGGCGCTGGCAGGAGGCCCTGGGTTGGTCTGTGCTGGTGCAGGAGCAGGAGGCCTACCTGCTGCCGGGTGTGCAGGGGTGCACCAGCTTTGGCGAGCAGCTGACCCTGGCGCCTGGGGTCCAACTGCTCTGGACCCCAGGGCCCACGCCGGGCTCCTGCGTGCTGCTGGTGCGTGCTGGAGCAGTCGATGGCCTGTTTTGTGGGCGATTGCTGTTGCCAACCGGACCAGCGGCTTTGGCGCCCTTGCGCACGGCGCGCACCTTCCATTGGCCCCGCCAGCTGGCCAGTTTGGAGCGGCTGCGCAGCTGGTTGCCGGCCGGCTCTCCCGACTGGATCGCCAGTGGTGGTGGGCTTGGTGCCCTGCGCGGCGACAAACTCGTCAATGGGGGTGCGGAGCTGCTGTCTGGGCTCGTCTTTTGAGCCATTTGGAGCCTCCTTGGACCCCCCATGTGGGGAAATTGTCACGAAAACCGTTGCGCCGGAGCACTTCTGTGTTGCAGCAGCGGCCAGAGCCCCATACCATTGGCGCGCTCATCTCAGGGCCGGTCGGGGTTTTCCGACTCGCCACCTTTCGTCGCAACACGACCGCCACCCCCGAGGCTTCCTATTCCCATGAACAAAGCTGATCTCGTCAACCTCGTTGCCGCCCGCACCGAGCTCACCAAGACCGACGTCTCCCAAGTCGTCGACGCCGCCATCGAAACCATCATCGACTCGGTCGTAGAAGGGAAGAAGGTGTCAATCCTGGGCTTCGGCTCCTTTGAGCCCCGTGAGCGCTCTGCCCGCCAGGGTCTGAACCCCAAGACCGGCGAGAAGATCAAGATCCCCGCCAAGCGGGTGCCTGCCTTCACCGCCGGCAAGATGTTCAAAGACCGCGTCCAGGGCTGATCTGGTTGCAAGTAATTCCTGCCACGGCGGCCCCTAGGGGCCGCTTTTTTTGTGCCCAGGGCAAAGTGGGCCCCTCACTGATGCTTCCCCCTGCTGGCTGCTGCGCCGCTGCCATCCCACCTGCAGGCCCTGGTTGAGGCCGGTCTGGCCCAGCGCCAGCTGGGGTATCGCGGCCGTTTCGCCCCATCCCCCACCGGCGCTCTGCACCGCGGCAACCTGCGCACGGCCCTGCTGAGTTGGTTGCACGCCCGGCTGCGGGGGGGCGCCTGGTTGCTGCGCCTCGACGACCTCGACACGCCCCGCAATCGGGCCGGTGCTGAGACTTCCATCCTGACCGATCTGGCCTGGCTGGGCCTCAATTGGGACGGCCCGGTGCTGCGTCAGAGCGAGCGGCGTGGGTTCTACGCCACGGCCTTGTCAGCCCTGTGGCGCCATGGCTTGCTCTATCCCTGCCGCTGCAGTCGCCGCCTGCTCGCCGATATCTCTGCGCCCCACGGTGCTGGTGCTGTGTATCCGGGCACCTGCCGGGCAGCCAGTGGCGGCTGGGGGCCGGTGCAGGGGCGACTGCCCAGCTGGCGCTTGCGGCTGGAGCCCGGGAGCCTGCATTGGCTGGAGAGCTATTGCGCTCCTGGGGAGCTCGATGGGCCAGCTGCTGTTGGTGATGTGGTGTTGCGCCGGGCTGATGGTTACCTCGCGTACCACCTGGCCACAGCGGTGGATGAGCTGGTTTTGGGAATTAGCGATGTGGTGCGCGGTGACGATCTCTGGGGAGCCACGGGGGCCCAGGTGGCAGTGATGGCGGCTCTGGGCGCGCCCCCGCCCCGCTACGGCCATGTGCCGCTCTGGTGCGATGGCAGCGGGCGGAGGCTCAGCAAGCGAGAGGGCGCCGAGGGGCTAGCGGGCTACCACCAGCTCGGCATGGACGCAGCGGCAGTGGTGGGCCAGCTAGCTGCCAGTGCGGCTTTGGTGCCAGCTGGCAGCCGCCTTTCAGCCGCTGAATTACTGCAGCAACTCAGCTCAGAGCGGCTGGACCAAGTGCTCCGGGGCGCCCAGGCTTAAGGAAGGTTTCGGGATCAAGTGGGGAAAAGCAGATCACACTGGTGGATAGCTCTAAGTCCTCGAATGGGGACATTTCGATGACCTATTCCGATGGGCCCCTGCAGCGGGCAAGCCACGCAAATTCCTGCCGCTGTCAGCAATGCGGAGGCAGCGGCATGCTGCGGCTGGACGATCAGCGCTACCGCACCTGCCTTGATTGCTTAGGGCAGGGCAAGGTGCTTCAGGCAATTGGTGCTACCACCGTCGCCGCCATTCTCAAAGGACAGGCTGGGCTTCAGGTCAGCCTGTCTGCTTCTTCTTCCGCCAAATGAAGAAGGCTGCGGTAGCCACTACCACGGCTAGGGGCGCCGCAGTTAACAGCAGCAAAATCACGGCAGTCCAGTCCGTGTACATCGCTCAGAGGCCAAACCGGATCCATCATCCCAGTAAGCCGTTCTGGTTGACGATCCCCATGGCACGGATATTTCCCATGGCTCTGATATTTCGATCAGCCCTTGCAGTGGGGGTCATCAGCACTGGTTTGCTCGTGGGGCAGCCAGGCCGGGCTGGGGTGGAGTTTGACAACTGCCAGCCCACCGCCGATGGCGGCATCAGCTGCGACACCCGTCCCACCGGCAATACCCAGATGGATGACGAGGCGGCCCGCTATGGACTCTTTAACGACGCCAGCCCCGGCTGGAGCGAGTTTGATCCCGATCAGGGCTTTGAGGACGACCTTGGTGGCAACGACACCTGATCGCCCCGGCTGCCATGCCCTGGATGCATCGCTGATCGAACGCCTGCATGCTGTGCAGCAGCGGCATGGCTACCTGCCGCGAGCTGAGCTGCAGCAGCTGGCGGTTGCCATGCAGCGACCCCTTAGCGATGTGATGGGGGTGGCCAGTTTTTATCACCTGTTTCGGCTTGTTCCTCCGCCATTGCACCGTTGTGTGGTGTGTCGTGGTACCTCCTGCTTTGTGCGGGGGGCGGAGCGGCTGGAGGTGGGCCTGCGGCAAAGCTTGGTGGCCCAGCACGGGGTGGAGCGAGGCACCGCTGGCCGAGGGGGCCGAAATTCCTGAGTCCCTACTCAACCGGCTGCAGGCCGAATCCGCTGCTTTGACCCCTGCCTCTCCTGCTCCACCCACGCGGCGGGCCAGACGCCGCTGCGTATTGAGCTGGTGGTCTCCACCGGCCGGCCAGATGGATCCATTGAGGCGCTTGGCGCGTTGCCTGCGAACGTGCGAGCGGCTGGTTATATCCCTTACGGGTTCCTGCTAATCAAGGTGGCCCTGATGATCGCCAACGGCGGCTATCGGGGCGTGCAGGCCGCCTTGAGCTTCGGGGTGCCCCTTAGTGACGGCCGGTGCCGGCGAGGACAAGCCGGAGGTATGTGCTCGTCTCCGACGCACCGGAGATTCCTTGGATCTCGGCACGGCTCACCCCCAGCCCACCGCTATTCGTGCTGCGGTGCAGGAGGTGCTCACCGACCCGTCCTATCGGGCCGCAGCCCAGGCGCTGGCGGCGCAAATGGTCGCTGCTGGAGGGGCTGCGGAAGCTGCTCGCAGGATTTACTAGGTCCTGGCTAAGCAACGCCTTGCTGCGGATCAGGTCATCGCCGCCAACAATTAGGAGCTCGCCTCCCCCCTCTTTTGGTTTGCCATGGAGCAGCACCTCCTGCAGCCTGCCTGCTCCTCCTCCAGGCCCATGCTTTTGAGCACGGCAACACTCTGTCGGTTGAGATCCAGCCAGCCCTGCCTCGTGCCCAGGCGCTCATGCAGGGCTGGCTGAGGCGCCATGCATGAGCTGAGCCCCATACCTGCGCTCTTTGGAGTGGAAGTGGCTCCTTAATTTGTTTTCTTCAATACGGAAAGATGGCCTGGTGGGCTCAGCTTCCTAAATTTTTTCCTGCTTTATTTGCGCTTTTAGTGTTGTCTGAGGGGTGTTGATTAACGTGCCAGCAGCTGGCCAGGTCTTATGGGGATGAACCGGCGCGATCTCCTGGCGGGCACGGCGTTCAGTGTGGCAACGGCAGCCTGGTCCATGATCGGGGCCCAGCGTGCCTGGGCCTCCGATCCGATCGATGCCCAGTTGCTGGCCAGCCTTCAGGTGTGCACCCCAAAGGATGCTTTGGATCGCCTGATGAGCGGCAATGGGCGCTTCGCCAAGGCTTGGGCAGCGGCCAGTGACATCGCCACACCGGTCGAGCGCATGCAGGTGCTCAACAGGATCTGGCAAAACGAATGTCAGATTGATCCTGCGGCGCTTGCCCAGGGGCAGAAGCCGTTTGCGGCCACATTGTCTTGTGCGGATTCCCGGGTAGATCCCAGCTGGTTGTTTGCCTGTGGTTCCGGTGAGCTCTTCGAAGTGCGATCTGCAGGAAACACAGCTTTTGATGAGGCCATTGCTTCCTTGGAATATGCCGTGTCCGTTCTCGGTACTCCATTGATACTGGTTATGGGTCACAGTGGCTGTGGCGCGGTTAAGGCGGCCATGGACACGGCACCGCTGACGCCCTTGCTCGAGCAGCTAGTGGCACCGATCAAGGCAAGTCTTCAAAGTGGTGATGATCTGAGCAAAGCTGTTCAGGCCAACGCTCGCCATTCAGCAACCGAGCTCACCAGACGCAGCGATGTGCTGAAATTCGCAGAAGCAGAAGGGAAGCTGGCTATACATAGTTCCTATTGTGATATTGGCACTGGAGTTGTGAGCTTGCTGCCTAGTTAATTCCAGGGGTCTGGTTAAATTCCATTAATAGCTATTGCAAAGATCAGCTCCCTCCTCGCCTGTCAAAAACATTATGATCTATTGGACTGCAATCACTTATTCCTGGTAGGCCCCCGAAAGCGGTGTAATTATTTGCTCGATTGAGAAGGAGGTTGGCTTTGGCATGGGTCTGGTGACTGGGCCCTGTTGCGATATTAAGCATCGCAGATATCGCCAATGCGGCTATTAATACAAAAGCAAAGGGGCTTGTAAAAATTGTAGATTTTGCCTGCTACAAGGCTAATGGTTCTTTATTCCATTATCGCGGCTAATGCTGATGCCTCGGCTCTCGATGGTTCAGGTCATCGGCCCAATCCTGTGGCTATCCATGCCACTCAAGACCTTGAGATGATCTTGATCATCCCTGAAGCGGCTAAGGAGTTGGTGGATCGCCGCCCCAGTATTGCCAGGGAGCTGGGCCTCAAGATATAAGCGCGGACACGTATGGTTGATGAATTGAGGCAGACTTTCACGCTGGAGTTTTGGTAGTCAAGCTGCGCCCCCGTGCCCCCGTGCGCCCGCGCCCCCGCCCCCACGCAGGCCCTGACCCTGCTGCGCCATGCATGAACTCAGTCTGATGGAGGCTGTGCGCGATCAGCCTGCGCATCGGCAGCCTGGCCGGGGTGGAACCGGAGGCGTTGCGCTTCGCGCACACGGTGGTGATGGCCGGCACGATCGCCTCTGGCGCCGAGCTGCGCATTGAGGTTGTGATCGCCAGCTTTTTTTGTGAGTCCTGTCAGCAGGGCTTCGATAGCGAACAGGGCGATTGCCTTTGTTTCCGCTGCGATAGCTTCAGCCGCCGGCTTCTGCAAGGCCGCGAGCTGGAGCTGTCCTCGCTGGAGCTCAGCTGAAGGCGGCGTTGGCATGGTCCGACATAGGTGCGCCCTTGGGAACCTGCGGATGCATCAAGCTGGGCATCAAATAACGAGCTGCTGCGTCGTCGAGTAAAATGGCAACAGCTTTAAGCGTGTCGACAACATGCTTTAAGCGGGACGACAGCGTCTAGTAAGAATCCCAATTTGAAGTGCGATTAGTTTAGGAAAGGTTTTTTCCATCGGGATCTTCGTTTTGTGATTTCAATTCAGAGCTTGTAATGCCAGCCCCAACCGTTCTTGTAACCGGAGCCTCCAGCGGAATTGGTGCGGAGACAGCTCGCCTTTTGCTAGAGCGCGGCTGGCGTGTGTTTGCCGCTGCTCGGCGGCTGGAAGCAATGGAGCCCTTGGCAGCCTTGGGTGCCGAGGTGATGGCGTTGGATCTCAGCGATGAGCACTCACGCCGCGAGCTCGCTGAGCAGCTCACCGCCAAGGTGGGTGCGCTCGATGCGCTGGTCAATAACGCCGGCTTCGGTGAAGTGGGTCCGCTCGAGACATTGCCCCTGGATCGAGCCCGGGCGATTTTCGAAGTCAACGTCTTTGGGCTGATGGGGCTCACCCAGCAGTTGTTACCTGCCATGCGCGAGCGAGGTCGTGGTCGCATCGTCAATATCTCCTCTATTGCCGGTCGCTGGGTTTCACCCGGATCGGGGTGGTATGGGGCCAGCAAGTTTGCGCTGGAGGCCCTGAGTGATGCCTTGCGACTCGAGCTCAAGGCCTTTGGCGTCAACGTGGTGGTGGTTGAGCCGGGCGTGATAGCTACCGACTTTGCCAATGTGGCTGCCCCCTCGATCGAGGGGGCTTTGTCTTGCAGCACCTACGGCAACATGATGCGTGCCGTTCGCAAGAGCTGGGATGCGGTCTACCGGGGTGCCTCCCAGCCGCTAGAGGTGGCACTAACAATCGAGCGAGCCCTCACCGACCCCAGCCCATCAGCTCGTTACCTCTGCGGTCACCAGTCGGCCTCAGTGATCGCCAGCCGGATCCTGCCAACGCGACTGTGGGACAGCCTGATTCGCAT
The DNA here is from genome assembly GCF_024346255.1 of Cyanobium sp. BA5m-10. Lineage (NCBI taxonomy): Bacteria > Bacillati > Cyanobacteriota > Cyanophyceae > Synechococcales > Prochlorococcaceae > Cyanobium > Cyanobium sp. BA5m-10. The sequence goes on from NZ_JAGQCP010000018.1 coordinate 41,990, forward strand.
TCAGATGACCTGATCACCGTCTGCACTCGTGGTGCTCTGAACCTTGCAGGCACGGAGCCCCATGACCCTCATTCCGGAAGGGTTCCGCGTGGTGCCTAGCCTGGAACTGGCCTCTGCCGATTACCGACATGTGCAGCGACTGCTCCTGCGGACAGCCGGCGCCTCAGCCGCTCCCATAACCAACCCGCCAGCTACCCCTGCACACGGCCCTGCTGCAGCGCAACGATGCCCAGGCGGCCGGCCTGCGCCAGCGCTTCGAAGCCGCAGGCGTCACGGTGGTGAATCTGCTCTCCTCGCCCGGCTCGGGCAAAACCGCCCTGCTCGAAGCCCTGGCCCAGCGCCTCGATCCCACCGGCTTGGCAGTGATCGTGGGCGATCTGGCCACCGACAACGACTCCCGCCGCCTGCAGGCTGCCGGGCTTACGTCGGTGCAGATCACCACCGGCCAGGCCTGCCACCTGGAGGCGCCAATGGTGGCCGAGGGTCTGCATCGCCTCCACCACCAAGGCATCAGCCTTGAGCAGTTTGAACTGCTGGTGATCGAGAACGTGGGCAACCTGGTGTGCCCAGGCGCCTACGACCTCGGCGAGAGCCTGCGGGTGGTGCTGCTCTCCACCACCGAGGGAGAAGACAAGCCGCTCAAATACGCGCCGATCTTCCACGGCGCCGATCTGGTGCTGATCACCAAGAGCGACCTGGCCGAAGCGGTGGGCTTCGATCGCGCCGCCGCCCACGCCGCCATCGCCCGGGTGCCCCCCACGCCCGCGTGCTGGAAACCTCGGCCCGCAGCGGCGCCGGCCTCGATGCCCTGATCAACGCCCTGGCGCGATGAGCGCGGCCCGGCTGCGCCTCTGGTGCCGCGGGGTGGTGCAGGGCGTGGGCTTCCGGCCGTTGGTGCATCGCCTCGCCGCTGAGTTGCAACTGGTGGGCGAGGTGGAAAACGTCGCTGGCGCCGTAAGGCTGGAGTTGCAGGGGGAGTGCCGCTCACTGGAGCTGCTGGTGCGGCGCTTGCCCGAGGAGTTGCAGCCCCCCGGCGCTCTGGAGCCACTGGCGCCCGAGTGGCTCCCGCCCCTCGTTCCGGCGCCGCCTGGCCTGCTTGCCCCGTCTCTCGTCGCCGATTTGGCCCCCTGCCCCACCTGTCTGGCGGAGCTCCACGATCCTGCCAACCGCCGCCACCGCTACCCGTTCATCAGCTGCAGCCAGTGCGGGCCGCGCTATTCGATCGCCACGGCCGAGCCCTACGCCCGCGCCCACACCAGCCTGGCGGGCTTTCCGCTGTGTGCCCAGTGCCAGCGGGAGTTTGACGACCCCACAGATCGCCGCTTCCACGCCGAAACGATCGGCTGCCCCACCTGTGGGCCCCAGTTGCAGTGGCAGGGGGCATGGGACTGGGGTGCGGCTGACGGCGGGGCGGCCTGCACCCCGGAGCGGCCGCTGGGAGCACCGATGGTGTCGAGCAAAGGGGCCTGCGCCGCCTATCACCGCTACCGGCGCCCGGCCCCATGAGCGACTGCATCCAGCTGGCCCATGGCGGCGGCGGCACCCTGATGCAGCAGCTGATCAACCAGGAGCTGCGGGCCCTCTACACCGATCCGGCCCAGGTGCTGCACGATGCGGCCCGGCTCGAATTGCCGCCCGGCCCGCTCGCTTTCAGCACCGACGGCTACGTGGTGCAGCCGCTGGAATTCCCCGGTGGTGATATTGGCAGCCTGGCGGTGATCGGCACCGCCAATGATTTAGCGATGGCGGGCGCCCGGCCCCTGCATCTGAGTGTGGCGCTGCTGCTGGAGGAGGGCTTGCCGCTGGCGCTGCTGCTGCGCCTGGTGGCCTCGATGGCTGCGGCGGCCCGAGCCTGCGAGCTCACGATCGTTACCGGCGACACCAAGGTGGTGGAACGGGGCAAGCCCGACGGCATAGTTATGACTACCAGTGGCATCGGGGCGGTACAGGCGCCGACGCCGATCCACCCCACGGCGATACGCCCGGGCTATCAGCTGCTACTGAGCGGGGACCTAGGCCGCCATGGCGTTGCAATCCTGGCCGCCCGCCATGGCTTGGCCCTGGTGCCGCCCGTGCTCAGCGACTGCGCGCCGCTCTGGCCCCAGGTGCGGGTCCTGCTGGAGGCCGGGGTTCGGATTCACTGCCTGCGCGACCTCACCCGCGGCGGCCTGGCCAGTGCCCTGGATGAGCTAGCGGAGGCGGCCGCGGTGGAGCTGGCGATTGAGGAGGCGCGCCTGCCGGTGCTGGAGCCCGTGGCGCGCACCTGTGAGCTGCTGGGCTTTGAGCCCTTGCACCTGGCCAATGAGGGTCGCTTTGTGGTGGTGGTGCTGCCTCAGGCCCGCGATCAGGCCCAGGCCCTGCTGGCGGCCAGTGGCGGAGTCTGGATTGGCAGCGTGCGGCCGGCCAGCAAGGGAGCGCGGGTGCTGCTCACCACCTCTTTTGGCACCGAGCGCCTGCTGCTGCCCCTCAGCGGCGAGCTGCTGCCGCGCATTTGCTGAACCCGCCATCTGTCTTAGGCTGGTTTTACGCCCCTGCCAAGAGTTGTGGGTCGATGGATCTCACCCCCTTTCTGAGCAGCCTGGAGGGCACCACCCTCGACCAGGTGCTGTTGTCGGTGGCTATCAGCGGCAAGGTGGCGATCGCCATGAAAGGCCGCTTTCTGTTGCGATCAGTGTGCGAGAGCTTTCAAGACCGCACCCGCATCGGCTGTGCCGTCACCGATGAGGCCACCTGCCTGGCCTATCTGGTGCGGGAGCCCTACGCGCTGTTGATCTGCACCGACTACTTAGAGGACGGCAATGGCTTCGAGCTAGCCCGCAAGGCGCGCAGCGCCCATCAGGCCTTGCGGGTGGTAGTGCTGGCCCTGGGGGATGTGATCCCGGCCCAATACGTTGAGGCTTCCTGGCTGGAGGCCGTAGTGGCGGAAGCCGATTTCATCGGCGATCAGCGGCCCCTGCAGGCAGCGGTGCTGGCGGTGATGGGGCAGCACTCCTACCGCAGCCCCTCGCTGCGTTCCGGCACCCTGCCCTACCTGAGCTGCCCGCGGCTCACTAAGCGCGAATACGAAGTGCTGGATCTGCTGGCCAGCGGCCTCACCGATCGGGAGATTGCTGAGCGAATGGTGGTGAGCGAGGAAACCGCCAAGACCTACACCAAGCGACTGCTTAAGACCCTCGACGTCAATAACAGGTTGCAGGCCGTGCTCAAGGGCATGCGTTGCGGCATGGTGCAGCTCTGAGCACCACTACCAATAAAAATTGTCCCCGTATGGGGGGCTCGGTAATCCTGTCCAGAAGCGCACACTCGAGCTAGGCCCGATCGGGTTCTTTGCGGCCGCCCAGCCGGAGTGCCATGACCACCTCCCTCCCCGCGCCAGGTCTCACCATTGGTGAATTGGAAGCGAACTATCCGCTTTATTGCAAGGCCATGCGCCTGTTGATTCGCGAGGGTAAGACGATCGCCAAGGTGCGCCGCACCGTTTGCTGGCAGCGGCTGGAGATCCTGCACAATTGCCTGCCGACTCAATACCGCGAGCCCGATTATTTATTCGCCTTGCTGCAGCGGGAGTTGAGCGCTTGCCTCTAGGCGTCGCTTGCTTTTTCCAGCTGGGGATCGAGAACCCACAGGGCTAATCCGCCGCCCCGCCCCCTGGCCAGCAGCCAGCCGTTATCGGCGGCGCCGGAGCGAGCGATCAGGGCGAAAAATGGGCGCCGGCGTGGCTCCGGCTGCTGGCTGATCGCTTGGCGCCAGAGGCTTTGGCGGCCGAGCCGCAATTCCAGTTGGTCAAACCAAAACTCCAATAACGGCCTGCGGCCCCGCAGATTGCCGCTGCCGCTGAAGCGCAGCTGCAACGCCCCGAGCTGAACGCTGTTCACCACCTTGAGATCACCCCTTTCCAGCGAAGGGGCGTCTGGAGTGACGTCTCCTGTGGCGATGCTCAGACTTGCCTGCAGGCCCCGCAGCAGGGCTGCCGTGGCCGGGTTGGGTTGGGCCCTGCCCTTGCTCCAGAGCAGCTGGAGCCGCCAGCGGCCAAACAGCTGCTCTGCCGTAATCGCGGAGCCCTGGCGACGGCTGAGCTGCTCAAGTGCCAGCGCCTGCTTGCCACTGAGAATTTCGCTAGTAGGCATTTTGCTACTGGGCATCAGACGTCGAAGTTGGCCTTGAGGTAGCGCTCTAAAAAGATGCCTGGTGGTAGCTCAGTTGGCAACTCGAATTTCATGCCCAAGTAGGTCTGAAGGGAATCGTCTGAAAACCCCATCGGCAGTACGGAGGTAAGAGCGGGTGGTAATGGCGAAGGGAATGAGATTGCGCTTCATGGCTCAGGCCTGGCCTAAAATCAACCGTCAGTTTTCGCGGAATTGGTTGATCTTGATGCGCTTACGGCGCTCGATGCCCTGCAGTGGCTGCGTACGTGTGAAGAGGTCTCTAAGCGCTTCGGCCTAAGTCAGACCACCGTCAGCAGGCAATCGCGAAAATGTCTGGATCTTTTTGGCCTTGACCTCCAGCGCATCCAGGGCGAGTGGAACACCGTTGGCGATTCGACGATCTTGGCGCTGGAGCGCTGCGTTCATCAAGTGGCTAGGTGGCAGGGGCGTAGGCCCCTGCGCCTGGAGGCGACCTATTGGTCAGGCCCCTTGTTGTGCACTCCTGTGCCAGACAATTGGATTCTTGGCCTTGCCAATATTGTTGGAGTGCCGCGTAATTTTCAGCTAGTTAGGGAGAGGATTGTTGATGTCTGCCTCACCGGCTTACCTGATTACCCCCCTGCCGATGACCCCGAGCTGACCTCGATTACCCTGTCGAAGATGCCTATATTTTTTGTTGTTAGGCCGGGTCATCCTTTGATTAATCAAGCCCAGCTGTCTTTTGATGATATTGCCCAATATCCAACCCTTGGTCTGCAGCTAGGCTCCTATCCCAGGGTTGAGGCTTGCTTAAAGAAGCTCGGCTTCTGGAACGATCATGTGCGAATGTTTCGCTATAAGCGCGAAAATTGGGAGGGCAAAACGGAGGCGGAGCTCACTATCGGCTATGCCACTTCGCTCAGTATGGAAGTTTCTGGGGGTGATTTAGTCAAGCTGCCCCTGGAGTTGCCATTTGCCTCTGGGGAGGTGCTTGTATGTCGCCGGGATTTTATTGATCATCCTCGTTTGCTTTCCTTACAGGCTTTGCTGCTTTCCCGTCTCGCTGGCATAGCTGAGCGACACGGCGGTATTCAGCTGCTCAACAATTACTAGTTTTTCTGTTTTCGTGGCTGGCGCAATTGCTGACGTGCTGAGTTGTTGCCGGCTGCACAGTGAGGCCGCAAATGATTAATTATGCAAAAACTGCAGAACTCTGCGTGATTTGCTATCCCCCACTTGGTGTTTTTGCTTTTTTGCGTTAAATTTATCCCGGTTTGCTGGGGCGGGGGTGGTTGAGCTTGATTGGCTAGCTGCCTTAGACGGTCTGATTTGGCTGCGCACTGGCCATCAGGTTGAGGCCAGGCTTCAGATCGGTCAGTCCAGTGTGAGTCGCTTGAGTCGCA
>NZ_JAGQCP010000019.1:0-46666 GCF_024346255.1 Cyanobium sp. BA5m-10
TGCTGGACCTGCTGGCAGGAGATGCGGAGCTGCCTGAAGACCGGGTGGATGGAGAGTGCCTGAAGGGCGACCTGCGAGCGCTGCTGGAGCAACTGCCGGAGCTGCAGGGGCGGGTGCTGAAGATGCGCTACGGCATCCCCTGCGCCGACAACCCTGAGGGTGGCGAGCCGATGAGTCTCACCGGTATCGGCCGCATCCTTGGGATTAGCCGCGATCGGGTGCGCAACCTGGAGCGTGACGGACTGGCCGGCCTGCGCCGCATCAGCGATGCCGTAGAGGCCTACGTAGCGGGTTGACCCTGGGTTGCTGCGATCAAGCAGTAGGCCAGCGACATGGCACCAGGGTCCGGGTGTCCCAGGCTGCGACTGCCATGGGGGCGTGCTCGCCCCAGTTTTGGCAGCATTTCTGCTGTGGCTTTTGCCGCGAGTAGGCAGGTTTCCGCGGCGATGTGCAGGGCTTGATCAAGGGGCACTCCGGCTTGCAGCTCCGAGTGCAGCTTTTGGCAGTAGGGCTGGAGGGCATCCACCATGGTTTTGTCGCCGGGAGCCGCCTTGCCGAGGCCGACCACGGCCTGCAGGGCGGCGTCGAAAGCTGCTGCAATCTCTGTAGTTCCAAGTTCACTGGCTTGAGCTATCGAGTTGCCGGCAGCCAGCAGGGCTCCCCCCCAGAGGGCTCCAGAGGTGCCCCCGCCGTGGTCAGACCAGGCTTCTCCTGCTTCCATCAGCACCTCCCCGGTGCTGCAGCCCCGGGTGCAGGCGTGGATGGCGCTCTGCCGGGCGCCCCGAATGCCCCTCAGCATTCCGAGGCCATGGTCACCATCGCCGGCGACGGCATCGAGAGCCCCGAGCTCCTCAACCCGCTGCTCCAAGGCCTTTTCCACAGCCTCGAAGCGGCCCAGTAGGGCGTTTTGGGCCTGGGGGAGTGGGGTAAGGGCGCCGCGGCGGTAGGCAGCGCTGTCGGCGGGGGCGCTCCAGAAGCCTTCCAGCTCCGCATCCAACCAGCAGAGGCTGAGGGACACCCCGGCCATATCCAGGCTGGTGACCAGCTCGCCGCACTCACAGTCGGCCAGTACCACCCCCCTGGCCAGGAGCTCCTGGTTCACGGCCCCGAAGAGCACAAACAGCTCCTCGTATTTGAAGCTGCCCAGCCCGTTCAGCAGCACCACCAGCCGTTGCTGGTCCTCGGGCACATCCGCCGGCCGTTCCGTCAGCAGCCGTTCCACGAGTAGGGCCGCCAGGCTGTTGGGATCGGTGAGGGGCCCTTCCGACAGGCCCGGTTCGCCGTGCAGCCCCATGCCAATGGCCATGCGGCCGCTGGGCACTTCAAATAACGGCTGGCTGGCTCCCGGCAGGGTGCAGCCACTGAAGGCCACCCCCAGGCTGCGGGTGCGCCCATTGGCTTTGCGGGCCAGCCGCTCCACCTCGTCGAGGGGCAGTCCGGCTTCGGCGGCGGCACCTGCCACCTTGTACACAACCAAGCCACCGGCAATGCCACGCCGCAGTTCCGGTTGGTCGATGGGGGCGCTGGCGATGTCGTCAGTGACCGTCACGATGCGCACGTCGATTCCCTGGCGGCGCAGCCTTTCGGCTCCGAGCGTGAAGTGCAACACGTCTCCTGCATAGTTGCCGAAGCTCAGCAGCAGGCCCGCTCCCCGTTCCACGGCCGATCCCACCCGCAGCACCTGACCTGCCGAGGGCGAGGCAAAAATGTTGCCGCAAACGGCGCCGGCGGCCAGGCCCCGGCCCACCAGACCGGCAAAGGCTGGATAGTGGCCGGAGCCGCCGCCCACGACGACACCCACCTGGCCTGCGGGGATCGGTGCTAAGCGGATCACGCCGCCATCGGTGCGCTGAACGTGGCGGGGATGGGCAGCTACAAAGCCGTCGATGGCTTTGCTGGCGAAGTCGGAGGCGTCTGTCGGCAGGTAGCTCATGGCTCCAACTTATTCAGGCTCAATTGGGCAAGCTATAAAAGTTCACCGGGCGCTGTCTACGCTGCCGCCGAAGTCGCTCGTGCGTAGTGATGGATGCCCCCAGCGAGTTGCCGATCCAGGTGATCGGCGTGGGGGTGGTGCGCAACGGCGCCGGTGAGGTGCTGATCGATCAGCGGCTCAATGAGGGTTTGCTGGGGGGGTTGTGGGAATTCCCCGGCGGCAAGCAGGAGCCGGGTGAGCTGATCGATGAAACGATCCGCCGTGAGTTGGAGGAGGAGTTGGCGATTGAGGTGGAGGTGGGCGAGGAGCTGATCGTGGTGGAGCACGCCTACAGCCATAAGAAGTTGTGCTTTGTGGTGCATCTCTGCACCTGGTTGAGCGGCGAGCCCCAGCCGCTGGCCTCCCAGCAGGTGCGCTGGGTGCGGCCTGAGCAGCTGGGCGAATATCCCTTCCCGGCGGCCAACGCCCAGATCATTGCTGCGCTGCTGGGGGCGGGCACTTCATTCGCGGCAGCTAGCTAAGCCAAGACTTAGCTAGCCAAATAAAACAGCAAGCTGCCCCGGCCGGTCGTTCAGCTCGGCGAACGCACCTCGATCAGGCGTCCAGCTTCTGGGTTGAAGGGGTCGCTCAAGCTGAGCTGGATTTGCCAGCAGCCGGCCGGTGCGCTGCTGAGTCGCTCGGGCCACTCCACTGCCAGCAGGGCGCCTAGGGCTCGGGCTTCCTCCTCCTCCTGGGCAAATAGTTCGTCGGCGGCGGCGGGCAGCTCCAGCCGGTAGAGATCGAGGTGCACCAGCCCGCCGCCCTTCGGCAGCGGGTAGTGCTGGGCGAGGGCGAAGGTGGGGCTGGTGATTGGTTCTTCAATGCCGAGGCCGGCGGCCAGGCCCTGTACCAGGCAGGTTTTGCCGGCCCCCAGGTCACCTGCCAGCAACAGGATGCTGCCAGCGGGTAGACGCAGCGCCAGTTGCCGCCCGAAGGCCTGGGTGGTGGCGGCATCACTCAGGGCTTGCATCACGAGAGTTGAGGTGCTCCTTGTAGATTGCATTTTCAGCGAGCCCGAAGCCTCGGCGTCTCCGCAGATATTTCAAAACCACGCCCTCCCAGCCGGGAGCGAGCAGTACCCCAAACAAAACCCATGGTGGCTTCACCCGCCTCAACGGCTTCCGCGCCCGTGCTGCAAAGCACTAATACCTACGTGATTGCCGATCTCGGTCTGGCCGATTTTGGCCGCAAGGAGATTGCAATTGCCGAAACAGAGATGCCTGGCCTGATGGCCCTGCGCTCCAGGTTTGGCGCTGAGCAGCCCCTCAAGGGCGCCCGCATTGCAGGTTCCCTGCATATGACGATTCAGACTGCGGTTCTGATTGAAACTTTGGTGGCTCTCGGCGCCGAAGTGCGCTGGGCCAGCTGCAACATCTTCTCAACCCAGGATCACGCTGCCGCCGCGATTGCAGCGGCCAATGTGCCGGTGTTTGCCTACAAGGGCGAAACCCTTGATGAGTATTGGGCCTTCACCCACCGCATCCTTGAGTGGGGCGATGGTGGCACACCTAACATGATCCTCGACGACGGTGGCGATGCCACTGGACTCGTGGTATTGGGTACGAAGGCTGAGAGCGATCCTTCAGTTCTAGATAACCCCTCCAACGAAGAGGAAACCGCCCTCTTCAACAGCATTCGCCAAAAGCTGGCCGCCCAGCCTGGCTTCTACTCCCGCATATACGCCGAAATTCAGGGCGTTACCGAGGAAACCACCACCGGTGTGGCCCGCCTCTATCAAATGCAGAAGAGTGGCGAGCTGCCCTTCCCGGCGATCAACGTCAACGATTCGGTCACCAAGAGCAAGTTTGACAACCTTTATGGTTGCCGCGAATCCCTGGTTGACAGCATCAAGCGCGCCACTGATGTGATGGTGGCCGGCAAGGTTGCCCTGGTGCTTGGCTACGGCGATGTGGGTAAGGGCTCAGCTCAGTCGCTGCGCGGTCTTGGCGCCACCGTGATGATCGCCGAAGTTGATCCCATCTGCGCCCTGCAGGCCGCGATGGAGGGCTATCGCGTCGTGCGTCTTGACGACGTGGTGGGCGACGTGGACATCTTCGTGACTGCCACTGGCAACTTTAAGGTGATCCGCCACGAGCACCTGATTCAGATGAAGGATCAGGCGATCGTCTGCAACATCGGTCACTTCGATAATGAGATTGATGTGGCATCCCTCAAGCAGTACACCTGGGACAACATCAAGCCTCAGGTTGATCACATTGTGCTGCCCAGCGGCAACAAAATCATCCTGCTGGCTGAAGGCCGTTTGGTGAATTTGGGTTGCGCTACCGGCCATCCCAGTTTTGTGATGAGCGCCTCCTTCACCAACCAGGTGCTGGCTCAAATTGAGCTGTTCACCAAGGGCGACCAGTACGCCAAGCAGGTGTATGTGCTGCCTAAGCACCTCGATGAGATGGTGGCCCGCTTCCATCTCGACAAGATCGGCGCCAAGCTCACTGAGCTCTCTCAGGAGCAGGCTGATTACATCAACGTGCCGGTAGCCGGGCCCTACAAGCTCGATCACTACCGCTACTGAGAAGAGCCCGATGGGGATTGGCGAACTGGTGCAACAGCTGCCTCAGCTGATTGGTGCGGCAGTGGAGGCCAATCCCTGGCTTGGCTATGGAGCGATCTTTGCGGCGATGTTCCTTGAGAATCTCTTCCCGCCGATCCCCTCCGAATTGATCATGCCCCTCGGGGGCTTTTATGTGCAGCAGGGCCAATTGGCCCTGCTGCCAGTAGTAGTGGCGGGGCTGCTCGGCACGGTGCTGGGGGCTTTGCCTTGGTATGGCATCGGTCGTCTGATCAACGAGCAGCGCCTGGAGCAATGGCTGGCTCGCCACGGCCGCTGGATTGGCATCAGCCCTATGGAGCTGCATCGCAGCCGCGATTGGTTTGCCAAATACGGCACCGCTTTGGTTTTTTGGGGCCGGCTGGTGCCTGGCATCCGCACCTTGATTTCGGTGCCCGCGGGCATCGAGATGATGCCCATAGCGCCTTTCCTGCTTTGGACCACAGCCGGCAGCCTTATCTGGACCCTGCTTCTCACCTTGGCGGGCCTGGCACTGGGTGAGGGCTACGCAAATGTGGAGCACTGGATAGAGCCGGTGGCCAAGGCTGTGAAGCTCGTGCTGGTGCTGGCCTTGGCCGCCGGCGCCGTCTGGCTGGGGCTGCGCATCTGGAAGAAGCGCCGCGATTCCCACTGATCCAGACCCGGCTTAGAAGGGCACTTCCTCCTCGCTTGGAGAGCCACCACCGAAGCCTGCCCCCATGCCACCGCCACCTTCAGCGTCGCGCTTGGAGCCGAGCAATTCCAGCCGGTCTACCCGGATCACGGGCTTGGTGCGCTCCTCACCGCTGGCCCGGTCGGTCCAGCGGTCAAGCTTGAAGCTGCCGATGATGCCCACCAGGGCCCCTTTGCGGACATAGTCGGCGGCTACCTGGGCTTGTTTGCCCCAGATTTCGAGGTTGAACCAGTCGGGCTCGTCGTCACGGCTGCGGCGGTTGACGGCGAGGGTGAGGTTGGCGACCACACTGCCTGATTCGAAATAGCGGACTTCGGGGTCGCGGCCGGCCCGGCCGACAAGGGTGATGGAATTCACGCCCATGGTTGATGTCTCCTGTTGCTGATGGATCAATGATGCGGCACCCGGTTCGGCTGCCACCTTTCATCAGTTCCACCGTTAGAGCCGTCTGTAACACCCTCGTATGATTCGGCCCTTGCAGGCCGGGCGTCCGTGTTTTTCCGTCGTTTCCAGTTTTCGCGCGATATCGGCATTGATCTGGGCACCGCCAACACCCTCATCTTCGTGTCGGGCAAAGGCATCGTGCTCCAGGAGCCCTCTGTGGTGGCCATGGATCTGGAGCGGGGCGTGCCCCTGGCCGTGGGCGATGAGGCCAAGATGATGCTGGGCCGTACCCCCGGCAACATTCGCGCCGTGCGGCCCCTGCGTGACGGCGTGATCGCCGACTTCGACGCCGCTGAGCAGATGATCAAAACCTTCATTCGCAAGGCCAATGAAGGCCGCGGCATCGTGGCGCCCCGGTTGGTGATCGGCATCCCCAGTGGAGTTACAGGTGTGGAGCGCCGTGCTGTGCGGGAAGCCGGCCTGGCTGGCGCCCGTGAGGTGCACCTAATCGATGAGCCGGTGGCGGCCGCCATCGGCGCCGGTCTGCCCGTCACCGAGGCGGTTGGCACCATGATTGTTGATATCGGAGGCGGCACCACTGAAGTGGCGGTGCTCAGCCTGGGTGGCACCGTGCTGAGCGAGTCGGTGCGGGTGGCTGGCGACGAACTCAGTGAAGCCATCGGCGTCTATCTCAAGAAGGTGCACAACCTGGTAGTAGGCGAGCGCACCGCTGAGGATATCAAGATCCGCATCGGCTCCGCCTTCCCTGACGATGCCCACGACAACACCTCCATGGATGTGCGCGGCCTGCACCTGCTCTCCGGTCTGCCCCGCACAATCAACATTCGCGCTGGCGATATTCGCGAGGCCATGGCCGAACCCCTCAACGTGATCGTGGAAGCCGTTAAGCGCACATTGGAGCGCACGCCGCCTGAGCTAGCCGCCGATATCGTCGATCGCGGCATCATGCTTGCCGGTGGTGGTGCCCAGGTGCGCGGCATTACCGACCTGATCAGCCACGAGACCGGCATCCTTACCCATGTGGCAGAAGAACCGCTGCTCTGCGTGGTGAACGGCTGCGGCATGGTGCTTGAGGACTACAAGCGGCTGCAGCGCGTGCTCGACACCCCTGACTTCGTGCGTCAGCACGCCTGATCCCGATGCAGGCCGGCCGCAGGCTTCGCCTTCCCGCCCTGGGCCCTGTCGTTCAGGCCTGGCCCTGGGCCTTGCTGGTGCTGGCCCTGCTGGCAGTGCGGCTCAGTAAAGGAGTGGGTTTTACCGATGCTTACGCCCTGTTGAGCCGGCCTTTCTGGCCCGGTAGTGCCCAGGGTGAGTGGGTGCGTAGCGGCCAGGCTCTCAACGATCAAACCCGCTTGCGCCAGCTGGATGCCGACAACCGGCGGCTGCGCAGCTTGCTGCAGCTGCAGGGTCAGGGGGGCCGCGAATTGGCGGCAGCGGTGATCTCGCGCCAGACAGGGGGCTGGTGGCAGCAGCTCGTGATTGGCCGCGGCGAGTTGCAGGGCCTACGGCCCGGCATGGCGGTGACGGCGCCGGGGGGGCTGATTGGCAGGATTGCCGGCGTTACTCCCACTACTGCCAGCGTCACCCTGCTCACCGATCCCGGCAGCCGGGTTGGCGTCTGGGTGGGACGGGTTCGGCGCCATGGTTTGCTCACGGGCATTGGCACCAGCCGCCCCTTGCTGCGCTTTCTGGAGAAGGATCCAGGCGTGCGCCCGGGGGATGTGGTCGTCACCTCGCCCGCCAGCACCCTGGTGCCTCCCAACCTCACGGTGGGTGTGATCGAGTCGGTCGACGACCGGGCCGTACCGGCGACCGAGGCCGTGGTGCAGCTGAGTTCTCCGCTTGAGGCGGTCGACTGGGTGCAGGTGCGGCTGCCATGAGTCGGCTGGCCCGCCACGGTTGGTGTGTGGCTACGGCTTTAGTAGTGCCCTGGCTGGTGCTTGCTGCGCCCGGGCCCCTGAAGCTGGCGGGCATTCCCCCGGCTTGGTCCGTGCTTTGGCTGCTGCCCTGGGCCCTGGCCGATGGACCCCTCTCCGGCGCCCTGGCTGGGGCCGGGCTGGGACTGCTGCTTGATGCTTTGCACCCCGGGTCTATTACGCAGATTCCTGCCCTGGCCCTGCTGGGCTGGTGGTGGGGTCGGCTGGGCCGCCAGGGGCCGCCGATCGAGCGCAGCTTCAGTCTTGGCCTGCTGGCCCTGTTGGGTGCGGCCCTGCTTGGCGGCAGCCTGATTTTGCAGAGCCGGTTGCTGGGCCCCTGGCCCCTTGAGCCCGCATTGCACACCTGGCTGGCCCAAACCCTGCTCACGGCCCTGCTGGCACCGCTGCTTTGCTCCCTGCAGCTGCTGCTCTGGCGCCAGCAGATCCAGGGCGGGCGAGGCTGAGTAGATGGCATTGATCCAGACCCGGCGGCGTTTCCTTGAGCTTCTTGGCGGCGGCTCCGCTGCTGCCCTGCTGGCAGCGGGCCTGGGCAGTTGTGGCAGGACTGGTCCGGGGACTGATTCCGCGGCGGCCCAGGTGCTGAATTTCTGGACCCTGGACCTGGCCCCCAAGTTCAACGACTATTTGCGGGAGCTGATCGCAGCCTGGGAGGGCCAGAACCCCGGGCTGCAGGTGCGCTGGACCGACGTGCCTTGGAGCTCGGTAGAGCGCAAGTTGCTGGCGGCTGTGTTTGCCCGCACCGCCCCGGACCTGGTGAATCTCAACCCCCCTTTCGCGGCAAACCTGGCCAGCAAGGGGGGGCTGCTTGATCTAAGTGATGTGCTGCCGGCGGGGGCTGCTGATGCCTATTTGCCAGCGATCTGGGAGGCAGGCCGCCAGGGGCAGGGGGGCCAGCAATTTGCCATTCCTTGGTATTTGACCGCGCGGATAACCATGGCCAACCGCCGGCTGCTTGAGCGGGCCGGCTACAGCGCCCCACCGGCTTCCTGGGACCAGGTGCCGGCCTTTGCCGAGGCCGTGCGCCGCCGCACGGGCCGCTACGCCTTGTTTGTCACAGTGGTGCCCGACGACTCCGCCGAGCTGCTCGAGACCCTGGTGCAGATGGGGGTGAAGTTGCTAGATGGGGAGCAACGGGCGGCCTTCAATAGCCCCGCGGGGCGGCGGGCCTTTGCCTTCTGGAGTGACCTCTACCGCCGCGGCCTTTTGCCACGGGAGGTGGTGAGCCAGGGCTACCGCAGAGCCATCGAGCTCTACCAATCGGGCGACCTGGCCCAGGTGGCCACGGGCCCCGACTTCCTGCGCAACCTGCAGACCAATGCTCCTGGCGTTGCAGCGGTTACGGCGCCCTTTGCGCCGCTCACGGGTGCCAGCGCTGAGGCCAACGTGGCGGTGATGAATCTGGTGGTGCCCAAGCAGAGCGTCCTGGCGGCCGAGGCGGCCCGCTTCGCCCTATTTCTCACCAATGGCCCCAACCAGCTGGCCTTCGCCGAGCAGGCGCGGGTGCTGCCCTCCAACCGCCAAGCCCTGCAGCAGCTGGAGGCAAGCCTGGCGACTCCTCCTGCCCCTGTTTCTGGGGCTGGGGCGCAGGAGGCTCTGGTGCAGGGGGCCCGGTTGCTGTCGGCCCAGGCTCTTCGCCAGGCCAGGGTGCTGGTGCCGGCGAGCCCGGGGGTGAAACGACTGCAGGCGATTGTGTATACCCAGCTGCAGCGCGCCATGCTCGGCCAGGTGGCCAGTGATGCGGCCTTGACTGCTGCGGCTGACGAGTGGAACCGCTACTCCCGGGCCCGTTGGGGGTGACCCAAGGGAGCATCGAGCGTTATGGTTGCGATTCTTCATCCCGGCGCACCGCCCATGCCTTCGGAGGACAGGCCCATTTCAGACGCCTTCTCCGATTCCCTGGGGCCTGCCCCGGTCGAGCCCAAAGCCACCGTGATGGTGGTAGACGACGAAGCCGCCGTGCGCCGGGTGCTGGTGATGCGCTTGCAGCTGGCTGGCTACAGGGTGATCTGCGCTGAAGACGGCGAGGAAGCCCTCAGCCTGTTTCACCAAGAGCAGCCCGATCTCGTCGTGCTCGATGTGATGCTGCCCAAGCTGGACGGCTTTGCGGTTTGCCGCCGGCTACGGGCTGAATCCTGCGTTCCCATCATTTTCCTTTCGGCCCTTGATGCGATCGCCGAGCGGGTGTCGGGCCTAGACCTCGGGGCTGACGACTATCTGCCCAAGCCCTTCAGCCCCAAGGAGCTCGAAGCCCGGATCGCCACAATTTTGCGACGGGTTGGCCGCGGTTCAGCTTCTGCCGAGCCTCGCGAGGTGCCCAGCGGCAGCGGTCTGCTGCGGGTGGGTGATCTGGTGGTGGACACCAACCGCCGCCAGGTGACCCGCGATAGCGAGCGCATCGGGCTTACCTATACCGAATTCAGCCTGCTTGAGCTGCTGTTCCGAGAACCGGGTCGGGTCGTGCCCCGGGCCGAAATCCTTGAGCAGCTTTGGGGCTATCCCCCCCGCCGCGCCGCCGACTTGCGGGTGGTGGACGTGTACGTAGCTCGCCTGCGCGGCAAACTCGAGCCCGACCCCCGCAATCCGGAGCTGATCCTCACGGTGCGCGGCACTGGCTACGCCTCCCAGCGGATGGCTGAAGCAAGCCTGGCTGCTAACGGCTAGCGCTCCTGCAGGATGGGCCGATTCAGCCCCCTGTCTGCCTTGTCGGATCTGCGCGAGACCCGTCTGGAGAAAGCCGCCGCCCTAGCCGCCCTCGGCCAGGGTCCCTACGCCCTGCGCTTTGAGCCCAGCCACCGCACGGCTGCTTTGCAGCAGGACCATGCCGACCTAGCCAACGGAGAGGAGCGGCAACTGGAAGTGGCCGTGGCAGGCCGGGTGATGACTCGCCGCGTGATGGGCAAGCTCGCCTTCTTCACCCTGGCTGATGAAACCGGTCCGATTCAGCTGTTTATTGAGAAGGCCACCCTCGAGGCGTCCATGCCGGAGGATCCCGAGGCTTTCGCCCACCTCACCTCCTTGGTGGATGCCGGCGACCTGATCGGCGTGCAGGGCAGCCTGCGCCGCACCGATCGCGGTGAGCTTTCGGTGAAGGTGAAGGGCTGGACCATGCTCTGCAAGAGCCTCCAGCCCCTGCCCGATAAGTGGCACGGCCTGGCGGATGTGGAGAAGCGCTACCGCCAGCGCTACTTGGATCTGATCGTGTCGCCCCACACCCGCGAAACCTTCCGGCGCCGGGCCGTGGCGGTGAGCTCCATGCGTCGTTGGCTCGATGAGCGCGACTTTTTGGAGATCGAAACGCCGGTGCTGCAGAGCGTGCCCGGTGGTGCTGATGCCCGCCCGTTTGAGACGCACCACAACGCCCTCGATCTACCCCTCACCCTGCGCATCGCCACCGAGCTACACCTCAAGCGGCTGGTAGTGGGCGGCTTTGAGCGGGTCTACGAGCTGGGGCGCATCTTTCGCAACGAGGGGATCAGTACCCGCCACAACCCCGAGTTCACCTCGGTGGAGATCTACCAGGCTTATGCCGACTACACCGACATGATGGCGCTCACTGAGCAGCTGATTGCCCACGTGTGCCAACAGGTGTGCGGTAGCACCCAGATCAGCTATCAGGGCACCGACATCGACCTGGCGCCCCCTTGGCGGCGGGCCACCATGCACGAGTTGGTGCAAGCCGCCACTGGCCTTGATTTCAATTCTTTTGATAGCCGAGAGGCAGCGGCTGCAGCCATGGGAGCCCAGGGGCTGGAGGTGCCAGCCCTGGCCGATTCCGTCGGCCGGTTGTTGGTGGAGGCCTTCGAGCAGCGGGTCGAGGCTGAGCTGATCCAGCCCACTTTCGTGGTCGATTACCCGGTGGAGAACTCACCCCTGGCCCGGGCCCATCGCAGTAAGCCCGGCATGGTGGAGCGGTTTGAGCTGTTCATCGTGGGCCGTGAAACCGCCAACGCCTTCAGCGAGTTGATTGATCCGGTGGACCAGCGCCAGCGGCTTGAGGCCCAGCAGGAGCGCCGTGCTGCCGGCGACGACGAGGCCCAAGGCGTTGACGAGGACTTCATCCAAGCACTGGAGGTGGGTATGCCCCCCACCGGCGGCCTGGGAATTGGCATTGATCGACTGGTGATGCTGCTCACCGACAGCCCCTCGATCCGTGATGTGATCGCCTTCCCCCTCTTACGTCCGGAGGCCCGTCAGGAGGTTGGGCCTGGCGCAATGGGATAATCCCTCTAGTAGGCAATCTCCCCCATCCGGGGTCAGCGATTCCATGAGTGGCGAGCGCGTTGGTTTTCGCTTCAAACACGCGGATGCTGTGGTGAAGCGCAACCCCCAGGGTCGCTCGCGCCGGGGCTGGGTGATGGAGCCGGTGGAGCAGACCACCAGCCGTGGCACCAAGATGCCCGCCTACCGAATTCGTTGGCGGGACAGTGAACGTCCCGAGATCGTGCTGCAGCACATGCTGATCGCCGATCCCGACCCCACTCCGCCACCCGATGGTGTCAGCCTGGTGCCCCCGGCGCCCAAGGCTTGAACGCCAAAAGGCTTGAAGGTCAACAGGCTGGACCACAAGCCAGCTCGATCAACTCCAGCCCCGTAGCCGATAGATCGCCAGCCCCAAGTGCTCCTTCAGGGCCAAGGTGCTCAGGTAGAGAGCTTCGGCATCGGGCAACAAACTCTTGAGCGTGTTGCCCAAGGTGGGTTTGCCGTAGTGGGCACGATCCGGCAGCTGGTAGTCGCAGGCGACCGGCACCACCGTCAGGCCGCTGCGCTGTTGGAAGGTGGCCAGTGAGCGGGGCATGTGAAAGGCACTGGTGACCAGCAGAACCCGGCTCCAGCCCCGCCGCTGGCCCAAGGCACCGATATCGCGAGCCTCCTCGGCGGTGGTGCGGGAGCCGGGGTTGATCAGGATCCGATCGGCTGGCAGCCCTAGCTCCTGGGCCAGATCCCTGGCCCAGAGCGCTTCAGGTGGGGCGGGATCATGGCCCGTGAAGCTCACCCGTCCGCCGCTGGTCACCAGCAGGGGAGCCAGGCCCCTGCGCACCAGTTGCAGGCCGCGCAGCAGCCGGTCGCCCCCTTCCGCCACTTCGACACCCTGGCGGGGTGGCAGGGCCGGCCGCAAGCCGCCGCCCAGCACCACCACAGCGTCGGCACGGGGCAGCTGCTGCGGGGTGAGCGCCGCCGCCCGATCCTCCAGGCCCCAGATCAGCTGGCGGCTGCTGAGCGGCATGGCACACAGCCAGATCAGTCCCACCCCCGTTCCACTCAGCCAGAGGCTGGCCTGACGTCGCCGGCGACTGCCTTGCTCACTGCTTTTGGCCGCCGCAGCCAGGCCCAGGAGTTGCAGCAGCAGCCCTAGACCCAGCGGGTAGAGCAGCAACGGCAGCAGTTTGGACAACAGAAAACCCATGGCGGCAGGTGGTTGGGCTGGGCGTAAGCGGCTGTGATTGTGGGCTCTCCAGGATTCTGTACAGCCTGTACGGAATACAGCAGGGCTTGGGCTTGGGACACGTCGACCGGCGGAGCTCTGCCTTTGTTTTCAGCCCTGACGCCGGCGCAGCTGCTCTAGAGCCTGTTCGGCCTCGAAGCTGGCCCAGTCCTGCTCCAGGGTGGAGGCCTTTGGCGGGCGGGGACGGCTCTCCAGTTCGCGCAGATCGCGCTCCACGGCCGCGAAGCTCACCCCCAGTTCCCCGAGGCGTTGCCAGCGCAGCCGGCCCTGTTCCATCAGGCCCAGTTGGTGGGCTTCAGCTCGCTCGGCCAGGGCTGTGGCGCCGGCGGCGCGGGCCTTGGCAAGCCGTTCCTGCCAGCAGCGGATTTCAGCGGCCAATTGCAGCAGGGCCTGGCGCTCCTGTTCCGCCTGCCTTTGCAACTGGCGCCGCTGCCCCACCAGCCGGGCCTGGCGATCCCGCGCTTCCTGCTCGCCAAGCAGGGCTTCCTGGCTGGGGTTGGCGGCGAGAAAGGCCGCAAGTTGCTGATCCAGCTGCGCCTCCAGCTCGTCGAGCCAGCTCACGGGGCGGGCTGCCCGGCCGGCGTGGTGATCAACGGCGCCTCGATCTCTTGCTGGAGCGGTGTGATCGCCGCTTCGCGGGAGCGCAGCAGCAGCTGGGTGAGTCGGGCGATTGCCCCCTCGCCTAGGTCCTGGCTGCCGATGCGATCAAAGGCGCCCCGATACAGCTCCTCCAGTTCGGCGATCAGACCCTCGCGCACCTGGCGCATGGTGGCCCGTTGCTCTTCGCGACCCATGGTTCTCCTGCCTGATGTCAGGAGTCTGCCGTCACCAGCAGGTGCAGCGAAAGGTCGTCGACTGGATCGCTCCAACGGCCAGCGCCCCGCCAGCCGGCGCGGGCGGCGAGGGCGAGGAAGGCCACCGGGTCGTACTTGACGCTGTACTCAGTGATCAGCGGCTCGCCCACCGCAAAGCTCCAGGCCTCCCCCGCCAGCTGCACGGTTTGCGCTTCGCGGCTCACCAGGGCCATGGCGATGCGGCTGTGCTCGGGTTGCCACCGGGCGGAGTAGGCGAAGGCGTCGGGGTTGAAGCTGCCCGCCAGGTCGCGGTTGAGCCGTATCAGCAGGTTGCGGGCAAAGGCCGCCGACACGCCGGCGGCATCGTTGTAGGCGGCCTCCAACCGTGCCACGGCTTTGGGCTGGTCGATGCCGATCAGCAGCCTGGCGCCAGGGCCCAGCAGTTGGCCCAGCTGCTGCAGCAGCGCCTGCGCTTCCTCGGGGCTGAAGTTGCCGATTGAGCTGCCGGGATAGAAACCCAGGCGCCGCCGGCCGCTGAGTAAAGGGTGCTCGGGCAGCTGCCGCAGGGCGCTGTAGTCGCAGCAGATGCCGAGCACGGGCACTGCCGGGTGGCGCGCCTGCAGGGCCACGCAGCTCTGCTGAAGATGATCGGCGCTGATGTCAAGGGCTACATAGGCCGGTGGCTGCAGCGCCTCGAGCAGGGGCCCCACCTTGCGGGCATTGCCGGCGCCAAACTCCACCAGCACCCCTTCCCCCAGGGCCGCCGCCAGCTCAGTCGCCCGCGCTTCCAGGAGGGCCGTTTCGGTGCGGGTGAGCCCGTATTCGGGCTGCTCGCAGATCGCCTCAAACAGCCGTGAGCCTTCGGCGTCGTATAGCAGCCAAGCCGGCAGCTGACGCGGTTGCTGGGCCATGCCCTCGCGCACCAGCCGCCGCATGTCGGCCGGTTCGGGGTGGAGGTCGATCAGTTGCATGTCAGCCGCCATCGCGGGCTAGGCGTAGACCAGCGGCTACCCAGCGGCTCGCCGGTGGGTAGAAGTTGCGGTAGGTGAGCCGTTCGTGGCCAGGCGGGGTGAGGAAGCAGCTGCCGCGCAGCACCATCTGGGAACTCATGAACTTGCCGTTGTATTCCCCCACCGCCCCGGCCGCTGGCGCGAAGCCCGGATAGGGCCGGTAGGGGCTGGCGCTCCACTGCCAGAGCACCCCGAAGGCCTGGTCAAGTTGGGGTGCCAGCAGCTCCCATTCGGCTTCGCCCGGCAGCCGGGCACCCGCCCAGCGGGCGTAGGCATCGGCTTCAAACCAGCTCAGGTGCCGCACCGGCAACTCGGGGCGCCGCGGCTGACGCCCCGCCAGTGAAAACTCCTCGTCGCCGTCGCGCCAGTAGCGCGGTCCCCGCCAGACCCGGGCCTGCACCACCGCCCAGCCCTCGCTCATCCACAGCTCCGGTCTCTTGTAGCCGCCATCGGCAATGAAGGCTGCAAATTCGCCGTTGCTCACCAAACGGGAGCTAAGCGCAAAGGGTTCGAGCCATTGGCGGTGCTTGGGCGCCTCGTTGTCGAAATGAAAGCTGCCACCTGGATGGCCGATCTCCACCAGCCCCCCCTCGTGCTGCAGCCAGGTGGGCTCTTGGGCAACGCTCGCCTGATAAGCAGCCTCCGGCTCTGGGCCATATGCCGGCTCGAGCGGGTTGCGGCTGAAGCCATCCAGCAGGTCCATCAGCAGCAGCTCCTGGTGCTGATGCTCGTGCTGCAGCCCCAGTTCCACCAGCTCCAGCCGGGGATCGCCCGGCTCCAGCTGCTCCAGCAGGCTGAGCAGGGCCCCATCTAGCCGCTGCCGCCAGGCCAGCACCTCGGCCAGGGCCGGCCGGCTGAGCAGGCCCCGCTGGGGCCGGGGGTGGCGGGCTCCTACTGAGTCGTAATAGCTGTTGAAAAGAAAGCCCCAGGCCTCTGGCGACACGGGGCTGCGCAGCACAAACTGCTCAAAAAACCAGGTGGTGTGGCCCAGGTGCCACTTGGGCGGGCTGGCATCGGCCATGCCCTGCAGGCAGACGTCTTCGGGCTGCAGGGGAGCCACAAGCTCGAGGCTGCGTTGGCGCACCTGCGCATAGCGCGCCTTCAGCTCTTGCCCCATGCCGCTGCCGCCAATCTGGGGCTAATTCAGGTCCGACCTTAGGGACCTTGCCTACGATCCCGCCACGCATTGCACGCGGATATGGCCGGCATCACTTCAGGGTTCGTGGGCGCCGTTGGCAACACGCCCCTGATCCGGCTCAATGCCCTGAGCGAGCAAACGGGCTGCGAGATCCTCGGCAAGGCCGAGTTCATGAATCCTGGGGGGTCGGTGAAGGATCGCGCCGCCCTAGGCATCCTGCTGGAGGCGGAGGAGCAGGGGCTGCTGCAGCCTGGAGGCACGGTGGTGGAAGGCACCGCTGGCAACACCGGCATTGGCCTCACCCACCTCTGCAACGCCCGCGGCTACCGGGCCCTGATCGTGATTCCCGACACCCAGTCGGCTGAGAAGATCGGTCTGCTGCGCAGCCTCGGCGCCGAGGTGCGCACGGTGCCGGCGGTGCCTTACCGCGACCCCAGCAACTACGTGCGGCTTTCGGGCCGTATTGCCGCCGAAACGCCCGGGGCCGTGTGGGCCAACCAGTTCGACAACCTGGCTAACCGCCGCGCCCATTTCAACTCCACCGGTCCGGAGATCTGGCAGCAAACCGATGGGGCGGTGGATGCCTGGGTGGCGGCCACTGGCACCGGCGGCACCTATGCCGGGGTTGCCCTGTACTTGAAGCAGCAGAACCCAGCCGTGCGCTGCGTGCTGGCCGACCCCCACGGCAGTGCCCTACACAGCTGGGCCAGCCGGGGTGAGCTGGTCAGTGAGGGAAGTTCGATTACCGAGGGGATTGGCAACAGCCGCGTTACCGCCAACCTGGAGGGTGCTCCCATCGATGATGCCGTGCGCATCGACGACCAGACCGCGCTCGAGACGATCTATCAGCTGCTGTGGCAGGAGGGCCTCTTTTTGGGCGGCTCGGTGGGCATCAATGTGGCCGCGGCGGTGGAAACGGCCCGGCGGCTTGGTCCTGGTCACACGATCGTGACCGTGTTGTGCGATAGCGGCGATCGCTACCGATCTCGGCTCTATGAAGCCGATTGGCTGGCGGGCAAGGGGTTACACCAACCCCTGCGGCCCTCGCTGGAGGTGGGCTGATGGCGGTGCAGGTGGGTCAGTTGATCGGCGAGCGCTACCGGCTCGAGCAACGCCTCAGCTCCGCCCCGCCGGCAGAGGCTCCCCAGGGGGAACTCTGGCGCGCTAGCGATCAGCTAGCCGCCGAGGCGCCGATGGCCTTGCGGCTGCTGGGCCCAGCTATCGACCCGGCTCGGGCGCGCCAGCTCTGGGGCCAGCTGCAGGGGCTGCTCCATCCCCAGGTGCCCCGGCTCGGGGCGGCCATCCAGGCCCAGGAGGGTTTGTGGCTGGTGCGCGAATGGCAGGCCGGCCGTACCTACCAACTGCTGCTGCAGGCCCGTGCCGAGCGCCAGTTGGTCTTCGGTGCCGGCGAGGTGCTGTTGCTGCTGCGCCAGCTGCTGCCGGTGCTGGCCGTGTTGCACAGCCAGGAGCTGGTGCACGGCGACCTCAGCCCCGCCAACCTGTTGCGCCGCGACACCGACGGGCTGCCGGTGTTGCTTGATTTCGGCCTGGTGGCAGGCACGGCCGTCGCCACCCCGGGCTACGCCCCACCCGAGCGGGTTCGAGTCGCAGACCCCGAGCCCTCCCCGCCGGAGCCCTGGATGGACCTGCACGCCCTTGGGGTGGTGGCCCTGGTGCTGCTCAGCGGCGAGGAGCCCGCCCGGCTACTGGATTCGGTCACCATGGACTGGCGCTGGCCGGCGGCCCTCACGGCTGAACCGGCCTTGCAGGCCCAAATCAAGCGCCTGCTGGAGCGCCAGCCCGGCGAGCGCTTCGCTTCCGCCTCCCAGGCCCTGGCCGCCTTTCAGGCCATACCTATGCCAGAGAGCACCGGTCCGGTGCCCCGCGCCGATCGCACCGTCGCCCTGGTGCCCCCACCACCTCCCGCACCTGCACCTGCACCTCCAGCACCTGCACCAGCACCCGCAGCACCTGAAGCTCCTGCTGAACCCGCACTGGAGCCGCCCCAGCCGCCTTCGCCCTCGTTGCGTAGCCGCTTGGAGGAGCGCGAGGAGGTCGCTGAAGGCGGCGTCTGGCCGGTGGTGATTGCCCTGGTGCTGTCGGCGGTCGTGGGCACTGCCCTGGGCTGGTGGTGGCTGAGCCGCGGTCGCTTGACCATGCCCATTCCCGATGCGGCCCTGCAGTTGCCCAACAGCCTGCCGCCGGCGGAGGTGGATCAGCGCCAGCAGCTGCTTAACCGGCTGAGGGCTATGCAGGTGGATCGGGGCTGGTTCTTGAAGTTGGTGGATGCCAGCCTGCTGGCCCAGTTTCCAGAGCGGGGCGGCCGCCTGCCCAGCGATTCCCTCGACGACTCCCCTCTGCGCAAGGTTTGGAATGAGCTTGCAGAGGAGTGGCTGGCTCGGGTGGAGCAGCTACCCCTCGAGATTCGGCGCCGCTTGGGTTCCTACACAAACGGTGACTGGGAGAGGCGTCAGCAGGCCCTGGTTAGCCAGGGACTCAGCTCGGCGGTGTTGCGCCAGCTGGTGTCGGGCAGTGCCCAGAGCCTGCTGCCGGGCCGCCCCGGCGCTGACATCCCTGCCGAGCCATTTCGCCAGCTGTGGTTTGCCGCGGCGGAGCAGGGCCTGGCCAACGTGCAGATCGAGGCGATTCAGGCCCAAGCCCAGGCAACCCAGGTGATTTCAGCCCAGGTGGAGGCTGGTGGTGCCCGGCTGTTCCCGGTGCGGTTGCCGCCGGGCTATCGCCTGGTGCTGGGCGTGAACGGCTCGCCCTTGATGCAGATGAGTGTGTTTGGTGCCGATGGCGAGCTGCTGGAAGCCAAGGGGCCCCTGCGGGTGGTCAGTTTGGGGGTGCAGAAGAACTCCCCAGTGCAGTTGCTGGTGACCAACGAGGGCGTGGCGCCAGCTCTGATCACCCTGTCGTTGCGGGCCGATCCGCCCCCTGTCGAGACGCCGCCGGTGGCCGTCCCCGAACCCTCACCGCCGGCGCCGGCGGCCCAGCCAGAGCCTCCCCAGGCTCCGGCAGTGCCCGAACAGCCCGCCGCCCCGCCACCACCCGTGCCACCGCCAGTGAATTGACTCCAGCCGGAGGCATATGGGCGGGTAGGTCGAGCGCTCCGGCCCCCCAATTTCAGAGCCGGGCGATTGCGGCCTTGGCGTCCTTGATGTCCTGCTTGCGCCGCTCTTCGTGACGCTTGTCGTGCAGCTTGCGGCCCTTGGCCAGACCGATTGTCAACTTGATCCAGGAGCCCTTGAGATGCAGGTTCAGGGGGATCAGGGTGAGGCCTTTTTGATCTAGGCCAATCCGCAATTTGTCAATTTCGCGGCGGTGGGCCAGCAATTTGCGCACCCGCAACGGCTCGTGGTTAAAAAATGCGCTGGCATGGCTGTGGGGCGAAATGTGCACGTTGTGCAGCTGCAGTTCTCCCTTGCGAATCAGGCAGAAGCCATCGCGCAGGTTTGATTGCCCGGCCCGGATCGACTTCACCTCGGTGCCAAATAGCTCCAGGCCACACTCCAGGGTTTCCAGAATTTCGTATTGATGCCGGGCAAAGCGGTTGTCGGCCAGCAGCTTGTTGGCGGCATCGCGCTGGGCCTTAGCGCTCTTCTTGCCCCCGCCCTTGGCCATCGCTGCTCCGCAACCGTCCCCTTGATCTCCCGACCCTAGGGAGCCCCCGGTACCCTCGCTGCATGGCCATCGTCTCCTCGGGATCTTCGGCGCCCCGCGGCCGCCCCAGCCGCGACGAGCCACCAGCGCGCCTTGTGGACCCCGCTCCCGTGCTCGAGGAGGTCCCCGCCGCAGCCAGTGGCCTGCATCGGGAGGACAGTCTCCGTCCCAAGCGCCTTGCCGATTACATCGGCCAGAGCGAGCTCAAGCAGGTGCTGGCCATCGCGGTGGAGGCCACCCGCGCCCGCCAAGAGGCCCTCGACCACGTGCTGCTCTACGGCCCACCGGGCCTGGGCAAAACCACCATGGCTTTGGTGCTGGCTGAGGAGTTGGGCGTGCGCTGCCGCATCACCAGCGCCCCGGCTCTAGAGCGCCCTCGCGACATCGTTGGCCTGCTGGTCAACCTGCAGCCCCATGAGCTGCTGTTCATCGACGAGATTCATCGGCTCAACCGGGTGGCTGAGGAAATTCTTTATCCAGCGATGGAGGATTACCGCCTCGATCTCACCGTGGGTAAGGGCACGACGGCCCGCACCCGCAGCCTGGATCTGCCCCCTTTCACGCTTGTTGGCGCCACCACCCGGGCGGGATCGCTGAGTTCACCGCTGCGGGATCGCTTCGGCCTGATTCAGCGGCTTGAGTTTTACGGACTCGATGAGCTTCAGCAAATTGTGGAGCGGGCGGCTGGCCTGCTCCAGATCAAGCTGGAGGGTGGGGCCGCCTTGGAAGTTGCCCGCCGCTGTCGGGGCACCCCCCGCATTGCCAATCGCCTGCTGCGTCGGGTGCGCGATGTGGCATCGGTGCGGGGCCATGGCCGCATCGGCGCGCCCCTGGTTGCGGAGGCCCTCAGCCTGCATCGCGTTGACGACCGCGGCCTCGATGCCAGTGACCGGCGTTTGCTCACCTTGATGCTCGAGGGCTACGGCGGCGGCCCCGTGGGCCTCGATACCCTGGCTGCCGGGCTCGGGGAAGATTCCTCCACCCTCGAAGCGGTGGTGGAGCCCTACCTGTTGCAGCTGGGTTTTCTGCAGCGCACCCCCCGGGGCCGGCTGGTTACTCCGGCGGGCCGCAACCACCTGGGCTGGCCGGCTAATGCGGCCGCATGACCAGCAGCCAACAATGATTCCTACGTTATTTTCCTTGCTGCTGGGGCTGCAACTGCTGCTGCCCCAGCTGTTTGATCAGGCCCTCAGCGCCAGCCGGCAGGGGCGCTTTGATGAGGCTCTACCCCTCTGGAACCAGGTGCTGGAGCTGGCCCCGGACGATGCGGCGGCCTGGAGCAATCGGGGCAATGTGCAGCTCGCCCTGGGCGATCCCCGCGCCGCCATCGCTGACCAGACCAAGGCGATGCAGCTCGACGGCGAGAGCCCCGATCCCCACCTCAATCGCGGCACAGCCGAGGAGGCTTTGGGCCAGTGGGCTGCCGCCGAAGCCGACTACCGCTGGATCTTGGAGCGCGCTCCGAGCGACGAGGGTGAACCGCGCGCCTCAGCCCTTTACAACCTCGGCAACGTGCAGGGCTCCCTGGGCGACTGGCAGGAAGCGCGCCGTTGCTTTGAAGCCGCTTCCCTTGCTAGGCCAGGCTTTGCCATGGCCCGCTCCAGCTCCGCCCTGGCGGCCTTCCAGTTGGGCGACCGAGCCGAGGCCGAGCGGGAGCTGCGCAACCTGATCCGCCGCTATCCCCTGTTTGCCGATGCTCGAGCTGGTCTCACGGCGCTGCTCTGGCAGAAGGGGGCTCGCGGTGAGGCTGAAAGCAACTGGGCCGCGGCCTCTGGCCTCGATCCCCGCTACCGGCAGCGAGAATGGTTGCTTGCGACGCGGCGTTGGCCCCCCGAGCCGGTGCAAGCCCTGGCGCAATTCCTCGCTTTGGCCCCTTGAACGATGGCCCTCGAATGACGGCAACACCCTGCAGCTTGAGTTGGCAGGCCTTGGGGATTGAGCAGACCCTGGCCGCGGTGCTGCCGGAGCTGATCCAGTTGCGGCGTCATATCCATCGCCATCCCGAGCTCAGTGGCCATGAGCAGCAGACAGCTGCCCTGGTGGCAGGTGAGCTGCGGCGCTGGGGTTGGCAGGTGCGCGAGGGTGTCGGCCGCACCGGCGTGCTGGCGGAGTTGGGGCCAGAGCAGGGGCTTGATGGCTTGCCCGCGCCCCTAGTGGCCCTGCGGGTGGATATGGACGCCCTGCCGGTGGAGGAGCGCACCGGCCTCGACTACGCCTCCACCCAGCAGGGCCTGATGCACGCCTGCGGCCACGACCTGCACACCGCCGTGGGGCTGGGGGTGGCTTACCTGCTGGCGGAGCTTGCCGAGCGCCACCCCGAGCTGCTCACGGCCCGGGTGCGGCTGTTGTTTCAGCCCGCTGAGGAAACGGCCCAGGGGGCGGCCTGGATGAAGGCCGATGGCGCTATGGACGGCGTGGCAGCCCTGTTTGGTGTGCACGTGTTTCCCAGCCTGGCGGCGGGCACGATCGGCGTGCGCAGCGGCAGTCTTACGGCGGCGGCCGGTGAGCTGGAGGTGGAGGTGCTGGGCGAGGGCGGCCACGGCGCCCGGCCCCACCAGAGCACCGACGCCATTTGGATTGCGGCGCGGGTGGTGAGTGGTTTGCAGGAGGCGATCAGCCGCCGCCTTGATGCCCTGCATCCGGTGGTGGTGAGTTTCGGGCGGATCGAGGGCGGTAAGGCCTTCAACGTGATCGCCGACCATGTCCGCCTGCTCGGCACGGTGCGCTGTCTCGACACCGAAGTGCACGCCCAGCTGCCAGGCTGGATCGAAGACACGGTGCAGGCCCTCTGCCGCGGCCATGGCGGTGAGGCCCGAGTGCGCTATCGGCTGATTTCACCGCCTGTGCACAACGACCCTGCCCTAACCGAGCTGGTGGCGGAAGCTGGGGTGGAGTTGCTCGGTCGCCCGCAGGTGCAGTGGCTCGAGCAGCCGTCTTTGGGAGCAGAGGATTTCGCCGAACTGCTCGATGGCACCCGCGGCACCATGTTTCGCTTGGGGGTGGCGGGGCCTCAGGGCTGCATGCCTTTGCACAGCAACAGCTTCGCTCCGGACGAAGCGGCCCTGCCGGTGGGCATTGGCGTGCTCACCTTGAGCCTGTTGCGCTGGATGGAGCGGCGCCCGTGAGGCAAAGGCCCTGGCTGCGGGGGTTGCTGGCCCTCTCCTCGCCCCTTTTGATCCTGCTGGCATTGCTTGTGCTGCTGCAGCGCCGCGGCGTCGATCGGATCCCAGCTCTGCCGGCCCTACTGATCGGCACCGGCCTGCTTGTTACCAGTGCCGTGGGGTGGCGGCGGCGACGGCGTGAGCTGCTGGCGGCCCTGCGCCACGATGGGGATGTATGACCAATCCCTCCCCCGATCTTGCGGCCCTGCGAGAGGCCATCCTTTGCGGAGACCCCAGCCGGGCCATGCCCGCCCTAGTGGGTTTGCGGGAGGTGGCGGTGGAGCAGGCCGTGCCCTTACTGCTGCTCGGGCTGGAGCAGAGCATGTTCATGGTGCGCTCGCTCAGCTGCGCCGGCCTTGGGGTGAAGCAAAACGAGGCCGGCTGGCAGGCGCTGGTGGCCGCGATGCAGGGCGATGAGGACGCCAATGTGCGGGCGGAAGCGGCTAACTCCCTGGTGAGCCACAGCCTTGAGCGGGCCTGGCCCCTGCTGCGTGATGGGTTTGCAGCCGATCAGCAGTGGCTGGTGCGCTGCAGCATCCTTTCGGCTCTTGCTGAGCAGCCAGCCATTGATCCGGCCTGGTTGCTGGAGCTGGCGTCGATGGCGATCACAGACGCTGATGGCACGGTGCGGGTGGGCGGCGCCGAAATCCTGGCCCGCTTGGTGCGGGAGCAGGGCGCTGCCGAGGCCCGGGTCCTGTTGCAGCAGCTTCAGGCCGACCCCGACCACCGGGTGGTGGCCGCGGCGCTCAATGGTCTGCAGAGCTAGGTTGGATAGGTCACTAGGGGTGCCCCGCTGCCAGCCTTAATCAGTTGTGCAGCTTCGGGCTGAGATCACACCCTCCGAACCTGATCCGGGTCATGCCGGCGCAGGGAAGTGGAATTGGATTGTGAAACCACTCTCAGGCTGCGCCCCGCCCTATCTGCAGCCTCAAATGCGTAGCGCCTGGATTGAGAAGCGTCGCGGTACCGCGAACTATTCCCAGATGTATTACGCCCGCCAGGGCGTAGTGACTGAAGAGATGGCCTATGTGGCCAAGCGGGAAAACCTGCCCGAATCGTTGGTGATGGAGGAGGTGGCTCGGGGCCGCATGATCATCCCGGCCAACATCAACCACCCCAATTTGGAGCCGATGGCGATCGGCATCGCCAGCCGCTGCAAGGTGAACGCCAACATCGGCGCCTCCCCCAATGCTTCCGATCTCGATGAGGAGGTGGCCAAGCTGCGCCTAGCGGTGAAGTATGGCGCCGACACGGTGATGGATCTTTCCACCGGCGGCGTCAATCTCGATGAGGTGCGCACGGCGATCATCAATGCCTCTCCGGTGCCGATCGGCACGGTGCCCGTATATCAGGCGCTCGAGAGCGTGCACGGCTCCATCGAGAAGCTCGACGCCGACGACTTCCTGCACATCATCGAGAAGCACTGCCAGCAGGGCGTTGACTACCAAACGATTCATGCCGGCCTGCTGATTGAGCACCTGCCGCTAGTGAAGGGTCGCCTCACCGGCATCGTCAGCCGCGGTGGCGGGATCTTGGCCCAGTGGATGCTTTATCACCACAAGCAGAATCCGCTGTTCACCCATTTCGATGACATCATCGAGATTTTCAAGCGCTACGACTGCAGCTTCTCCTTGGGCGATTCGCTGCGGCCGGGTTGCCAGCATGACGCCTCCGACGCCGCCCAGCTGGCGGAGCTGAAAACCCTTGGCCAGCTCACCCGCCGCGCCTGGGAGCACGACATCCAGGTGATGGTGGAGGGTCCGGGCCATGTGCCGATGGATCAGATCGAATTCAACGTTAAAAAGCAGATGGAGGAGTGCAGTGAGGCGCCTTTCTACGTGCTGGGCCCCTTGGTCACCGACATCGCCCCCGGCTACGACCACATCACCAGCGCCATTGGCGCGGCGATGGCTGGTTGGTATGGCACGGCCATGCTCTGCTATGTGACGCCGAAGGAGCACCTGGGCCTGCCTAATGCCGAGGATGTGCGCGAGGGCCTGATTGCTTACAAGATCGCTGCCCACGCCGCCGACATCGCCCGTCACCGCCCCGGCGCCCGCGATCGCGACGACGAACTCAGCCGGGCTCGCTATGCCTTCGATTGGAATAAGCAGTTTGATCTCTCGCTGGATCCTGAGCGGGCTCGTGAGTATCACGACGAAACCCTGCCCGCCGATATCTACAAGCAGGCCGAGTTTTGCTCGATGTGCGGCCCCAAGCACTGCCCAATGCAAACCAAGATCACCGATGAGGATCTTGCTGGGCTGGAGCAGGTGCTGGCGGAGCAGAAAGCAGGGGTCGCCGCAGCCGTCTGAGCCAGGCGGGCTACCTCCGCTAAGGACTGTGACCCTCGCTGGTTGCCCCTGATCGCCCTGACTACGGTTCAGACAGTGCGATCAGGTAAGCAAGCGCCATGACCGAACTCGGCAAGTGCCCCTTCAACCATGGCGGAACTGCGGTGGCGGGCCACGGCCCCGCGCCGCGCGACTGGTGGCCCCAGCAGCTCAGCCTGGGGATCCTGCACCAGCACAGCCCGGTCGCCAATCCGTTGGGGGAGGCTTTTCACTACGCCGAGGCCTTCCAGGAGCTCGATTACCCGGCCCTCAAGGGCGAACTGATCGCCCTGATGACCGACTCCCAAGACTGGTGGCCCGCCGACTGGGGCCACTACGGCGGGCTGTTCATTCGCATGGCCTGGCACAGCGCCGGCACCTACCGCACTGCCGATGGCCGCGGTGGTGGTGGCACCGGCAACCAACGCTTCGCGCCGATCAACAGCTGGCCCGACAACGGCAACCTCGACAAGGCCCGACGGCTGCTCTGGCCGATCAAGCAGAAATACGGCAACCAGATCTCCTGGGCCGACCTGATGATCCTGGCCGGCAACTGTGCCCTCGAATCGATGGGGCTGCGCACCTTCGGCTTCGGCGGCGGCCGCGCCGACATCTGGCAGCCGGAGGAAGACATCTACTGGGGCAACGAAAAGACCTGGCTCGGCGATGAGCGCTATAACGACGATCGCCAGCTGGAAAACCCACTGGCCGCTGTGCAGATGGGGTTGATCTACGTGAACCCAGAGGGCCCCAATGGCGTGCCCGATCCGGTGGCGTCGGGGCGCGACGTGCGAGAGACCTTCGCGCGCATGGCGATGAACGACGAGGAGACCGTGGCGCTCACCGCCGGCGGCCACACCTTCGGCAAGGCCCACGGCGCCGGCAGTGAAGAGCTGGTGGGCCCCGCTCCCGAAGGGGCGCCACTGGAGGAGATGGGGCTGGGTTGGCGCAACCGTCACGGAAGTGGCAAAGGAGCCGATGCCACCACCAGCGGTATCGAGGGCGCCTGGAAACCCAACCCCACCCGCTGGGACATGGGCTATTTCGACATGCTGTTTGGTTATGAGTGGGAGCTGATCAAGAGTCCCGCCGGTGCTTGGCAGTGGCAGGCCAAAGACTGCCGCGAGGAGCACCTGATCCCCGACGCCCATATCCCCGGGCTCAACCACCCGCCGATGATGACCACGGCGGATCTGTCGCTGCGCTTCGATCCGATCTACGAGCCGATCTCGCGCCACTTCCACCAGCACCCGGAGGCCTTCGTCGATGCCTTCGCCCGCGCCTGGTTCAAGCTCACCCATCGCGACATGGGGCCCAAAAGCCTCTACCTCGGCCCCGAGGTGCCCGCCGAAGACCTGATCTGGCAAGACCCGATCCCGGCGCTGGATCACCCCCTGGTGGATGGGGCCGCCATCGCCGATCTCAAGGCGCGCGTACGGGCCTCCGGGCTGAGCGTGGCTGAGCTGGTGAGCACCGCCTGGGCCTCGGCTTCCAGCTTCCGCGGATCAGATAAGCGCGGCGGCGCCAACGGCGCCCGGGTGCGCCTGGCCCCGCAAAAAGACTGGGCCGTCAACCAACCCGAGCAGCTGCAGCGTGTGGTGGCCGTGCTCGAGGGCATCCAGCAGGCCTTCAACGCCTCCCGCACAGATGGCGTGAGCGTCTCACTGGCTGATCTGATCGTGCTAGGCGGTTGTGTGGGGGTGGAGCAGGCCGCCGCCGCCGTTGCTCAGCCGGTGGAGGTGCCTTTCACTCCGGGCCGGATGGATGCCAGCCAAGAGCAAACGGATGCAGCCTCGTTTGCGGTGATGGAGCCCGAGTCCGATGGCTTCCGCAACTGGCAGAGGGGGCCGATGAGCGTGACGGCCGAGCACCTGCTGCTGGACCGTGCCCAGCTGCTCGGTCTAAGTGCACCCGAAATGACCGTGCTTGTGGGCGGCCTGCGGGTGCTGGGCGCCAACAGCGGTGGCGTGCCCCATGGGGTGTTCAGCGAGCGGCCGGGGGAGCTGAGCAACGACTTCTTCGTCAACCTGCTCGACATGGCCACCACCTGGAGCCCCACCGATGAGAGCGGCGAGCTGTTTGAGGGCCGCGATCGCCGCAGCGGTGAGCTGCGCTGGAGCGGTACCCGGGTGGATCTGGTGTTCGGCTCCAACTCCCAGCTGCGGGCGATCGCCGAGGTGTATGCCCAGAGCGATGGCGCCGTGCGCTTCGTGGGCGATTTCGTGGCCGCCTGGGTGAAGGTGATGGGGGCCGATCGCTTCGACCTCAAGGCTTGATCGGTAGCTGCACCCCAGCAGCACTCCTGCCCAGCTTTCATCAAAAAAGCCCCGCCAAATTGGCGGGGCTCCTGGCTAAGTAGGGCTCAGCCGTTAGGAATCAGCCCAGCGCTTTGGCAGTTGCCACCACGTTGTCGACGGTGAAGCCAAACTTCTCAAGGCAGACCGGGCCAGGTGCCGAAGCGCCGAAGCGGTCGATAGAGATGCAGGCGCCATCGAAGCCGGTGTATTTGTGCCAGCCGAAGGAGCTGGAGGCTTCCACCACAACGCGCTTGCGCACGGCGGCGGGCAGCACGCTTTCGCGGTAGGCGGCATCCTGCTCTTCGAACAGCTCAATGCAGGGCATCGAAACTACGCGGACGTTCTTACCTTCGGCGCGCAGCTGGGCTGCGGCTTTGGTGCAGAGCTCCAGCTCGGTGCCGGTGCCGATCAGGATTAGTTCCGGGGTGCCATTGCTGTCCTCCAAGATGTAGCCACCTTTGGCTACATGGGCCGCAGCCGAACCGGGCTGGTTGGCCATGGCTTGGCGGCTGAGGGCCAGCACGGTGGGGCGCTTGCGGTTGGTGACAGCCACTTGATAAGCACCCATGGTCTCGTTGCCATCGCCGGGGCGCATCACCAGCAGGTTGGGGATGGCGCGCAGGTTGGCGAGGGTTTCCACCGGCTGGTGGGTGGGGCCGTCTTCGCCCAGACCGATCGAGTCGTGGGTGAGCACGTAGATCACGCCCAGCTCGCTCAAGGCCGAAAGGCGCATGGCGCCGATCATGTAGCCGGCGAAAACCAGGAAGGTGCCGCCGTAGGGGATCAGGCCGCTGCCGTGGTAAGCGATGCCATTCATGATCGCCGCCATGGCGTGCTCGCGCACGCCGAAGTGCAGGTAGCGGTTGGCTTCGGCACCCTTCTGGAAGCTCGCCTCGCCTTTGATATCGGTGAGGTTGGAGTGGGTGAGGTCGGCCGAGCCGCCGATTAGCTCGGGCAGGTTGGGGCCGAAGGCGTTAAGGGCGTTGTAGGAGTGCATGCGGGTGGCCAAGCCCTTGTCTTCTGGGCTGAAGCTCGGCAGGGAAGCGTCCCAACCCTGGGGCAGCTCGCCGCGAAGCTGGCGCTCGAATTCAGCCGCTTCAGCGGGGTACTGGCTGCGATAGGTGGCCAGGCTGGCGTTCCAGGTGGCTTCAAGTGCTTCACCGCGGCTGATCGCTTGGCGCCAGTGGTCGTAGGCATCCTGGGGAACCTCAAATTCGCCGTAGCTCCAGTCGAGGGCTTTGCGAGTGAGCTCTGCCTCGTCGGCGCCTAGGGCTGCGCCGTGAACTCCAGCGGTATTGGCCTTGTTTGGCGAGCCGTAGCCGATCGTGGTGGTCACCTTGATCAAGCTGGGCTTGTCGGTGACGGCCTTGGCTGCCTCGATGGCTTGGGCAATGGCGGCCACATCGGTGTTGCCATCCTTGACGTGGATGGTGTGCCAGCCATAGGCCTCGTAGCGCTTCAGCACGTCCTCGGTGAAGGAGACCGAGGTGTTGCCGTCGATGGTGATGTGGTTGTCGTCGTAGAGGGCAATCAGCTTGCCCAAGCCCAGGTGGCCGGCCAGGGAGGCGGCTTCACCGCTCACGCCTTCCTGGTTGCAGCCGTCGCCCATGATCACGTAGGTGTAGTGATCAACCAGGTCGCAACCTGGCTTGTTGAACTTGGCAGCCTGGTGCGCTTCGGCGATAGCCAGTCCCACGGCGTTGGAGATGCCCTGGCCTAGGGGTCCGGTGGTGACCTCAACGCCGGGGGTTTCGAAGGTTTCAGGGTGACCAGGGGTGCGGCTGCCCCACTGGCGGAACTGCTTGATGTCTTCGATGGTCACCGAGTCGTAGCCGGTGAGGTGCAGCAGCGCGTAAAGCAACATGCAGCCGTGGCCAGCCGAGAGCACGAAGCGGTCCCGGTTGAACCACTTGGGGTTCTTGGGGTTGTGCTTAAGCACCTTGTCCCACAGGGCGAAGGCCATCGGGGCGCAGCCCATAGGCAGGCCGGGGTGGCCCGAATTGCTCTTATTAATCGCGTCAATCGCTAAGAAGCGGATGCTGTTGACGCAGAGCGATTCGACGGATGTGGAGGGAGCGGCGACCATGGCTAAGGCAGGTGGAGGAGTGGGAGGAGGAGGCTCACGCCATGCGGCGGAACGCCAGGCAGACGTTATGACCGCCAAACCCGAAGGAATTGGAGAGCACCACGTTGAGGGTGTGTTCCCTGGCCTGGTTGGGAACCACATCCAGATCACAGGCCGGATCCGGATTTTGGTAATTGATGGTAGGTGGCACCAGGTTGTGCTCAATAGCCAGCACCGCGGCGACCGCCTCAATGCCGCCGCTGCCTCCAAGGAGGTGGCCGGTCATCGATTTCGTGGAGCTCACGGGTATCTGGTAAGCCCAATCCCCGAGGGCACTCTTGATGGCGGAGGTTTCGTTGCTGTCGTTGGCCTGAGTACTGGTGCCGTGGGCATTGACGTAGTCGACGGCTTCTGGCTCAAGCCGGGCATCCTTGAGGGCAAGTCGCATGGCTTCAGCACCGCCACCCCCTCCCGGGGTAGGTGAGGTGATGTGGTGGGCGTCGCAGGTCATGCCGTAGCCCACCACCTCCGCCAGGATCTGGGCACCGCGAGCCTGGGCGTGCTCCAGGCTCTCGAGCACAATCACCCCGGCGCCTTCGCCGATCACGAAGCCGTTGCGCTCGGCGTCGAAGGGGCGACTGGCCGTGCTGGGATCGTCGTTGCGGAAGGACAGGGCCTTAGCGCTGGCAAATCCCGCCACCCCCAAAGGGGTAATGGCCGATTCAGCGCCACCAGCGACCATCACGTCAGCCAGGCCCAGCTGGATCAGCCGGTAGGCATCACCTATGGCATTGGAGCCGGCGGCGCAGGCGGTGGCCACCGCGCTGCTGGGTCCCTTGGCGCCAAGGGCAATGGCCGTCAGGCCAGTCGCCATATTGGGGATCATCATCGGCACGCAGAACGGACTCACCCGATCGGGGCCCCGATCTTTGAGCACGTGGGCCTGGGTTTCCATCATCAGCAGGCCGCCAACGCCGGAGCCAATGGCTGTGCCCACCCGGTGTTGGTTGGACTCATCAATGGTGATGCCCGCATGGGCGACGGCTTGCTTGGCGGCGATTACCCCAAACTGGCAAAAGCGATCCCAGCGCTTGGATTCCTTCGGCTCTAGCCAGCCGGAGGGATCAAAATCTTTTACTTCAGCTGCGAAGCGACAGGCATGCCGACTGGCATCAAAAAGAGTGATACCCGCCACGCCGTTGCGCGCCGTGCTCAGACCTTCCCAGTAGCTGGAGACGTCGTTACCGATCGGTGTGATCGCGCCGAGACCGGTGACGACGACGCGTTGGAGACCCTGCACCATGGGGTGGCTCAGGCCTGCTTGTCCTGGATGAACTTGACGGCATCGCCAACTGTGGTAATGCCTTCGGCAGCTTCGTCAGGGATTTCGATGTCAAAGGCTTCTTCCAGAGCCATTACCAGCTCGACGGTGTCGAGGGAATCGGCACCCAGATCATTCTGAAAGTTTGATTCGGGCTTCACTTCGCCAGCGTCAACGCTGAGCTGCTCGGCAACGATCGAGCGCACTTTCTCGTAGATCGCTTCCTGGGACATGACTGCTTTGAGAGTCGCGTCACTCTACGGGTCACCCCGCTGGGCTCCCCCCGGCGTATGAACAAGGGTGACGGGCTGCGGGCTTCGTTGCTGCGGGTCCGGACCCTGTGGGTACGTTGGGCTCCACGCCGTTTGTTCCCGGCTCAGGCCCATGTCCCACGCCGTCAAGATTTACGACACCTGCATCGGTTGCACCCAATGTGTGCGCGCCTGCCCACTCGACGTGCTCGAGATGGTGCCCTGGGATGGCTGCAAAGCCGGCCAGATTGCATCCTCTCCCCGCACTGAAGATTGCGTCGGTTGTAAGCGCTGTGAAACCGCTTGCCCCACCGACTTCCTCAGCATTCGCGTTTACTTGGGCGATGAAACCAGTCGCTCGATGGGCTTGTCCTACTGAAGATCATTGGCGCTATTGCCAATAAGCTCAAGCCCGGCCCTTCGCCGGGCTTTTTTGTTGCGTTCCTCGCTGGCCCAGGCCTATGTGCGGCATCGTTGCCCTGATTGGATCGCGGGAGGCGGCTCCCCAACTGCTGGAGGGGCTGCGCCAGCTGGAATATCGCGGCTACGACTCCGCCGGTATTGCCACGGTTGACGGGGCGGGGCTCCATTGCCTCAAGGCAGAGGGCAAGCTTGTAAATCTCACGACCCGCTTTGAGGCCCAGGGAGCTCCGGGGCAGTGCGGCATTGGCCATACCCGCTGGGCTACCCACGGCAAGCCGGAGGAGCGCAACGCCCACCCCCACCTAGATGGCTCTGGTCGTTTGGCGGTGGTGCAAAACGGCATCATCGAGAACTACCGCCGCTTGCGGGAGGAGCTGCAGTCGCAAGGGGTGCTGTTCCGCTCCGAGACCGATACGGAGGTAATTCCCCACCTGCTGGCTCGGGAGCTGGAGCGCCGCCGGGCGGCAGGTGAGCAGGCTTCAGCGGCGCTGCTACTGGCTGCTTTGCAGTCGGTGTTGCCGTTGCTGCAGGGGGCCTATGCCCTGGCGGTGGTGTGGGCAGAGGCCCCTGGCGCCCTAGTGGTGGCCCGTAAGGCTGCGCCCCTGCTGATCGGCCTTGGGGAGGGGGAGTTTCTTTGCGCCAGCGACACCCCGGCCCTGGCGGGCTTCACCCGCACGATTTTGCCGATGGAAGACGGCGAGGTGGCCCTGCTCACCCCGCTTGGCATCGAGCTTTATGACGCTGCGGGCCAGCGGGTTCAGCGCAGCCCCAGCCTGCTTAGCGGCACCGAGCACGTGGCGGATAAGCGCAGCTTCCGCCATTTCATGCTCAAGGAGATCCACGAGCAGCCTGAAACGGCCGCCCTTTGGGTGGCTCGGCACCTGCCAGAGGTTGTGGCAGGGGAAGCGACTCCATTGGTGGCACTACCTCTGGCGGCTGAGGTGTTTGAGGGTGTGGAGCGGATCCAGATCCTGGCCTGCGGCACCAGCCGCCACGCCGCCCAGGTGGGCGCCTATCTGCTGGAGCAGCTGGCAGGTATCCCCACAAGCGTTTTTTATGCCAGTGAATTTCGTTATGCGCCGCCGCCGCTGAGCCCCCACACGCTCACGATCGGCGTGACCCAGTCGGGGGAAACCGCCGACACCCTGGCGGCCCTTGCAATGGAGCAGGAGCGTCGCCGGCTGGTGGCCGATCCGGCCTATCGGCCGCGGCTGCTGGGCATCACCAACCGGGCCGAAAGCTCCCTGGCCCGGATGGTGGACCACATCCTTGACATTGGCGCCGGCATTGAGGTGGGCGTTGCGGCCACCAAGACCTTCCTTGGCCAGCTGCTGGCTTTCTACGGGTTGTCCCTGGCATTTGCGGAGCGGCGAGTGGGCCAGCGGCAGGGTGGCGTTAGCTCGGGCCGCAGCCGCGAGGAGCTCAAGGCGCTGGTGGCCCAGTTGCGCCAGTTGCCCCAGCAGCTGGAGGCCCTGGTGGCAGACCACGACCAGCGCTGCGCTTCCCTGGCCCACCGCTTTGAGGGCACTCAGGATGTGATCTTTCTGGGCCGTGGCATCAACTACCCGATTGCCTTGGAGGGTGCGCTCAAGCTCAAGGAGATCAGCTACATCCACGCCGAGGGCTATCCGGCCGGCGAGATGAAGCATGGGCCGATCGCCCTGCTTGATGCCAAGGTGCCTGTGGTGTCAATCGCCATGCCAGGTGCGGTGTTCGACAAGGTGCTCAGCAATGCCCAGGAGGCCAAGGCCCGCGATGCCCAGCTGATCGGTGTGGCACCCGAATGCCCAGACGCTGAGTTGTTTGATGTCTTGCTGCCGGTGCCGGCGGTAGACGAGCTACTCAGCCCGCTGCTAACGGTGATTCCCATGCAGCTGCTCAGCTATCACATCGCCGCCCACCGGGGCCTGGATGTGGACCAACCCCGCAACTTGGCCAAGAGCGTCACTGTGGAGTGAGGGTCGGAGTGAGGGTTGGAGCTGGGCTGGCGTCGCTGCGTCCGTAGCGATCTTCAAAGCGGACTATGTCGTCTTCGCCTAGGTAGGGGCCGCTCTGCACCTCGATCAGCTCCACCGGAATCTTGCCCGGGTTGGAGAGGCGGTGGCGGCAACCCAGGGGGATGTAGGTGCTCTGGTTTTCACCTACTAGCTCCAAGTTTCCATCCTTTTCAACCACCGCCGTTCCCTGCACCACGATCCAGTGCTCGGCGCGGTGGTGGTGCATCTGCAGCGACAGGCTGGCACCGGGGTTGACCACGATCCGCTTCACCTGCCAGCGCTCACCCTCGGTGACGCCGTCGTAGGAGCCCCAGGGGCGGTAGATCTTGCGGTGAGCCTTGCTCTCTGGTGCCCCTTCCCTCTCCAGCCGCCCCACTATTGCTTTGACCTCCTGGGCTCGGTCGCGGTGGGCTACCAGCACGACGTCATCGGTTTCCACCACCACCAGATCCTCTACACCGAGCCCCACCACCAGCCGATGCTCGCTGCGTAGATAGCAATTGCTGCTTCCCTCGCTAATCACCCGGCCCCGCAGCACGTTGCCGTCGCTGTCTTGATCGGCGGTTTCCCACAGGGCGCTCCAGCTGCCCACATCACTCCAACCTGCCTCCAGGGGCAACACGGCGCCGCGGTCGGTGCGCTCCATCACCGCCACATCCAGCGCCACGCTGGGGCAGCTGGCAAAGGCCTCCCGCTCCAGCCGCAGAAAGTCGAGATCGGCGCTGTCGTGCTCCAGCGAGGAGCGGCAGGCGCTCACAACCTCAGGTGCCAGCCGCTCCAATTCGGCCAGGATCGCGCTGGCCTTGAACAGGAACATGCCGCTGTTCCAGGTGAAGCGCCCCGTCGCAAGAAATTGCTCCGCGGTGGCCCGATCCGGCTTCTCCACAAACCGGGCGATTGGTACCGGTTCGTTGGCACCGAGCAGCGACTGGGCGGCTTCGATGTAGCCGTAGCCGGTTTCTGGCGCCGTGGGCACGATTCCAAATGTCACCAGCTGGCCGGCTTCAGCTGCTGCCATCCCCGCAGTCACCGTGGCGCGGAAGGTGGCGGCATCACGGATCACGTGGTCTGCCGCCAGCACCAGCAGCAGGGGATCTTCCCCATGGGCGGTGGCCTGCAGCGCTGCTACCGCCACCGCCGGAGCGGTATTGCGGCCGATCGGCTCCAGCAGGATCGCTTGGGGCTCCACGCCGATCTGGCGCAATTGCTCGGCCACGATGAAGCGGTGGTCTTCATTGCAGATCAGCAGAGGGGCTCCTAAACCCGGCAAACCCGCCAGGCGCTGCTGGGTCTGCTGCAGCAGCGTGTCTTCTCCCGTGCCTGCCAGG
Organism: Cyanobium sp. BA5m-10; assembly: GCF_024346255.1. NCBI lineage: Bacteria > Bacillati > Cyanobacteriota > Cyanophyceae > Synechococcales > Prochlorococcaceae > Cyanobium > Cyanobium sp. BA5m-10. Next base: position 34,781 of record NZ_JAGQCP010000019.1, read on the forward strand.
GGCCAATACTGCTTGGGGTAACTAGCTCTCGACAGCGGCCACAGCCGCGTGCCCGTGCCGCCGCACAGGATCACCGGCACAAGTGCACTGCTTAGGGAGCTAGGGCTAGTTGCCATGGACCGGACTGGGTTGAACCCATTCAAGGTCACCTTTGGCTAACCAGCAAACGGCTGCCTTCTAAGAGTCGCCTAAAGCTCCAGCAGCCCGGGGGGCGGGGTGATGCCGATCCAGCCTTCCTCGAGATGGACTTCTGGCACGATTGCAGTCACGAAGGGGATCAGCAGTCGCCGCGGGCCATCGGGGGTTTCCTGCTCTACCTCCAGCAGGTCGTTGCCAGCGTGGATCAGGTCGCGAACCTTGCCAATGGGCCGTTGATCCTCCAGCAGCCGCACTTCGGTGCCCACCAGGTCGAGCAGGTGAAATTCACCTTTGGCCAGCTTGGGGCGGTCGGCTAGGGGCACCAGCAACTGGTCACCCACCAGGGCTTCGGCCGCTTCCCGGCTGTCGATGGCGGCGAGTCGCACCACAAACAGTTCCTTGCCTGGCAGTTGCCTGCCGCTCAGCAGCTCCACTTGCCGCGGCGCCTCTTCCCGCCGCTGCAACCAGCGCCGGCCTGCCCGGGTGAACCGCTCCGGGAAATCGCTCATGGGCAGCACCCTCAGCTCGCCCTGGAGCCCTTGGGCTGAAACCACTTTGCCGACCACAAGTAGATCGTCGGGGGCAGGAGTGGCGCTCTGGCTGCTGCTGGTTTGATCGGCCATGGCCAGCTACATCCCGCGTCACCCGATAATGGCCCTACGCCTCGCCTAAATCATGGCTGACCTGCCGATCCTGCCGGGCTCCACCGTGGTGGTGCGTGACGGCCGCTCGATTTACAACGGCTATCGGGGCTTCGTGCAACGGATCAGCGGCCAGCAGGCCGCCGTGCTGTTTGAGGGCGGCAACTGGGACAAGCTCGTCACCATGCCGCTCAAGCTCCTGGAGCAGGCTTGATCACAGCGAGGGCGGCCCGGGCTGCCTCCTGTTCGGCGCTGCGCCTTGAAGGCCCCCAGCCGGTATGGCTTGCCTGGCCCGCAATCGCCACGCTGCAATAAAAGCGGCGCGGGTCAGCGTGGACTTGGCTGCGCTCCTGGCAGTCGTAGTGCGGCAGGCCCAGCCCGGCCGCCTGGGTCCACTCCTGCAGGGCCGACTTCCAGTTGTGGCGGTCTGGATCGGCCAGCAATTCGCTGCTGCTGCCCTGCCAGTGGGGAGAGAGCCAGCGGTGCACCGGCTCCAGTCCGCCCTGGCCGGCGCCCCAGGCTTCATAGAGTCCACCTAGCAGGGCTTCACAGCATTCCGCCCGCACCGTGGCTCGTCCGGCCTGATCACCACTGGCCATTGGGCCTAGGTGCAGCACGGATTCGATCTTGCAGTGCTCGCCCAGTTCGGCCAGCCAGCGGTCGCTTACCAATTGGGCTCGCAGGGCAGAGCAGCGCCCCACGCTCAGGTTTGGATAGTGCCGTTGCAGAAACTCCGCTGCGGCTAGGCGCAGCACGGCGTCGCCAAGGAATTCCAGGCGCTCGTGGTTGCGGGCCAGACCCGCTGAGGTGTGGCTGAGAGCCTCCTCTATGGGGGCAAGGTCACGGTCGCCAACCTCCAGGCCCAGGGAGCGCAGGAAGGCAACCAGCTGCTGGTGGCGTTCGGGCCGCATGGGCTGGCGGGAAAAAAGTGGTGAAAGCAGGACGTAAGCCGGGTTCTGTTCTCCCACCAGCGAGCCGGTGGGGGGTGATCATCTGTCTGGGACCGCCGTTGCCGGCGGCCTCGAGCGGCGCACTTGAAACGGGACGGGTGTCATGGCCAACCGTTGTCCCTGGGCCTTGCTCCTAGCTGGGGTTTACCTAGCCAGCACCTCTCGATGCTGCTGGTGCGCTCTTACCGCACCCTTGCACCCTTACCTGTGCGGGGGGCGAGCCCCCTGCCATCGGCGGTGTGTTTCTGTGGCACTGTCCTCACGGTCACCCGCACTGGGCGTTACCCAGCAAGCCTGGCCATTGGGGAGCCCGGACTTTCCTCAACCAAGGGCTCCAGCTTCCTCCGTGGAGGTGCCGCAGCCCTGATCGCGATCACCTCGCCTGCTTTCGCATTCCATAATGGCGACACGGACTTCTTGCGGGATGGCCGGGATGGGGCTGTAGCTCAGCCGGATAGAGCGACGGTTTCCTAAACCGTAGGTCGTGGGTTCGAGTCCCGCCAGCCCCGTTCTTTAAAACCTCAGTCACGCGATGAAGCTTCGCCAAGCCAGCCTTCACGGCTAGGGGTAGCGAGCGCTACAGGTGGTGCCCTACCCATTCGCACCACCGGGGCTAGCGTGGTCCCAGTCGTTTGACCGCGATGACCCAGCTTCACGATCTGCGTCTGCGTCTGCTGGTGCAGCAGGAGAGCGAACGCATCGCCGATAGCCAGCCCGATGAGCTCGACCTTTCGGTGGTTCAAGCCCGCTGCCTTTGCTGGCTGGCCCTGCTAGCTGAGGCTCACGAGGAGCAGGCCACCGATGCTGAGCGCAGTGGTGATACCGAGCAAGCCATGGGCTGGTTTGCCGATTCGATGCGGCTGCGCGACGCAATCAACGTGGTGACCTCGATCGAGATCCCCTTGGCGGCGTGAGTGCCATGATGGTGATTGAGATCCAAAGGGAGTGCGGTGCCAGAAGAGCCCTGCCAATGCCCTGATTGCCAGCGGTTCTATCGGGAACATGACCGATTGATCCGTGAAAACCCCACCCTGCGTCAGCAGCAGGAGCTGAATTGGGCTGCACTGCAATCTTTTCGCACCCTGGCAGGCCGGGTGATGGAAGAGTTGCAAAAGCAGCAGGAGGCAACAGAAGCTGCCGCCAGTCAGGCCAATGCCGCTCCTGGCGGCCAAGGGGCAGGTACAGGGGCTGTTGAGGATGAGGGCGCTGAGCCCGATGCCTTCCAGCAGGCCATGGCGGACCTGGAAAACATCAATGCCCACCTCTTCTCCATTGAGGCGCTGATGGAGCGCATCTTTGACGTGCGGGTGCCCGACGAGGTGGAGCAAAAGTTTCGGGAAGTGGCCGGTGAGCTGGCCCCTGATCCGCTTAATGCCGATCGCCTAAGGCTGAATCGGCTGCTCCACCAAACTCCAGACCTGCCCGGTTAATCGAGCTCGCAGGTGATCGTGACTGGGAAGCTTTCGGCTTTCCAGATCCGCTCGGCGTAGTCGCGGATTGAGCGATCTGAAGAGAAGAAGCCACTGCGGGCTGAATTCAGCAACGACATGCGGTTCCAGCGACCCCTGTCGGCCCAGGCCAGGTCGACCTCGGACTGGGCCCGCAGATAGTCGTTGAAGTCGGCCAGCACGAAGAAGGGATCCCGGCCGGTGAGGTTTTGCAGCAGCGGCCTAAATAGGTCGCCATCCCCATTGCTGAAGTGGCCCTGCTCCACCAGTCGCAGGATCTCGGCCAACTCGGGCATTCCCCCGATCAGCTCCCAGGGGCGATAACCCGACTGGGACAGCTCGGAGATCTCCTCAGCGGTCTTGCCAAACAGGAAGAAGTTCTCGGCACCCACCTGTTCGCGGATTTCCACGTTGGCGCCATCGAGAGTGCCGATGGTCAGCGCCCCATTCATGGCGAACTTCATGTTGCCGGTGCCGGAGGCTTCCTTGCCGGCGGTGGAGATCTGCTCAGAGAGGTCGGAGGCGGGATAAACCCGCTCACCCAGCTTGACGTTGTAATCAGCCAGGAAGATCACCCGCAGCCGGCCCTCCATGTCGGGGTCTGCGTTGATCGTTTCGGCGATGCCGTTGATGAAACGAATAATTAGCTTGGCCATGTAGTAGCCAGGTGCTGCCTTGCCGCCGAAGATCACCGTGCGCGGGGCCATACCCTCAGCCTGACCATTCTTGATGCGCAGGTACTGGGCCACCACCTGCAGGGCGTTTAGGTGTTGGCGCTTGTATTCGTGGATCCGCTTCACCTGCACATCGAACAGGGAGGTGGGATCTACCAGCACACCCGTGTGGCGATGGATGTAACGACTCAGCTGGCCCTTAACGCCCAGCTTGGTGGCCTCCCAGCGCTCAAGGAAGCTGCTGTCGTCGACAAACTGCTCTAGGCGGCGCAGCTCATCGAGGCGGTTAATCCAGCCGGTGCCAATTGATTCGTTAAGCAGGGCTGAGAGCTGGGGATTGGCCAGGGCCACCCAGCGCCGGGGGGTGACGCCGTTGGTGACATTGGTGAATTTCTCGGGCCATAGGGCCGCGAATTCAGGAAACAGTTCGGTTTTGACCAGTTCGCTGTGCAGGGCTGCTACGCCGTTGATGTGGTGGGAAGCAACGGTGGCCAGATTGGCCATACGGACGGCTTTGTCGCCCTCCTCATCGATGATCGAGACCTTGCGCAGGATCTGCTCGTTGCCCGGATATTTCAAACGCACCTGTTGCAAGAAGCGGCGGTTGATTTCGTAGATCAGCTCCAGGTGGCGGGGTAGCAGGGAGCCAAATAGCCCCAAGCCCCACTTCTCGAGGGCTTCCGGCAGCAGGGTGTGATTGGTGTAGGAGAGCGCGCGACTGGTGATGTTCCAGGCAACCTCCCAGTCCAGGTGCTTGTCATCGAGTAGCAGGCGCATCAGCTCCGCTACGGCGATGGCCGGGTGGGTGTCGTTTAGCTGCACCGCCCAGTGATCGGGGAAATCCGTGATCGGGATGCCGCGGGCATCGAGGTTGCGGATCATGTCCTGCAGGGAGCAGCTCACGAAGAAGTGCTGCTGCTTCAGGCGCAGGCGCCGACCCTCATCCGTGCCGTCGTTGGGATAGAGCACCTTGGAGAGGGTCTCGGAGCCCACCTTTTCCTCTACGGCGCCGTAATAGTCTCCGCTGTTGAAGGCATAGAAGTCAAACGATTCGGCGGCATCGGCTCGCCACAACCTCAGCCGGTCGCAGGTGTTAACCCGGTAGCCCAGCACCGGCACGTCGTGGGGAATGCCGATGGCGTGCTCTGCTGGAATCCAGCGCACCCGGTAGGTGCCGTGCTCATCGCGGTAGCTCTCGGTGTGGCCACCGAAGCCCACGAAGCAGGATTGATCGGGGTGGGGCAGCTCCCAGGGCCAGCCGCTCTTGAGCCACTTATCTGTGATTTCCACCTGCCAGCCATCGCGAATCAGCTGGTCAAAAATGCCGAATTCGTAGCGGATGCCGTAGCCGGTGGCTGGGATTTCCAGTGAGGCCAGCGACTCCAGGAAGCAGGCCGCCAGTCGTCCCAGGCCTCCGTTGCCCAGGCCAGGCTCCTCTTCGACATCAAGGATCTCGTTGATGTCGTTGATGCCGAAACGGCGCAAGGCTTCTGCCGCTTCTTGCTGGATGCCCAGCATCAACAGGTTGTTGCCCAATTGGGGCCCGATCAGAAATTCAGCGGAGAGGTAGGCCACCACTCGAGTCGGGGTGGCACTGAGCGCCTCAATGCCAGCCAGGTATCGGGTCATCAGCCGGTCGCGCACCGCGTAGCTGAGGGCCATGTAGAGGTCGTGTCGGCTGGCTGTGGGGGCGAGCTTGCCGAGCGTGTAAAAAAGGTGTTCGGTCATGCCGTCGAACACGTTTTCCGCGGTCAGGCCACTGCGATCTGGGTCGGCGTAGCAGCCCGGGGTGGGCAGACGCAGGTTGCTGGGTTGGAAGTCGCTCATATGAGTGATTCTCCCGCATGGGCCGCTGCAGGCAGTGGGTTCCATCGCCAGTTGGTGACATCCTCCGCATCCATGCCGTGCTCATGGGCGTGGGCCCGGTTGGCCAAGATCGCCTCCTTCATGCGCTCTTTGACGTGGGCAGCGCGGGAGCCCAGGCCCGCAACCCGGTCGATCACATCAATAACCAAGTTGAAGCGGTCGATCTGATTGTTCATCGCCAGCTCCAGAGGGGTGTTGATGTTGCCTTTCTCCTTGTATCCGCGCACGTGGAAGTTGACGTGGTTGGTGCGGTGGTAGGTGAGTCGGTGGCTTAGCCACGGGTAGCCGTGAAAATTGAAGATCACCGGTCGATTCGTGGTGAATAGGCTGTTGAAGTCCCGATCGCTGAGGCCGTGGGGGTGTTCGCCCGGTTGGCATGGGCCCAGATAAAAGATTGACCCGGGCTCGAGCCCCAATGCCCCAGCAGCCGACTCTTGATATGGGCAGGTTGCAGCGGTTCGCGCAGCAGGGGGTTGTCCTGCAGGTAGATCATCCCCACCGCTAATTAGTTGGCGGCCCGCCACCAGGCATCAAGACGCTGCAGTTGCTCTGCCATTACCCGCGTCATCTACTCGATATTCAGACCGTAGCCACGGTTGCCAAACCCCAACCCCACGGCCTGATAGTGATCAGGGTCCAAACACCGTGGCGCGGGCGGCTTTATGGTCGCGCCTCCCACTACCGCGAACTCACCTATCCATGGTTCTGCCAGCGCTTTTGCTTGAAATCGGCAGTCACCAAGCCGAAGTTGCTGAAACCCTGATTTCGGTGGGGGAGTTTCTAGTGATCTTCGTGGCGGCCAGGCTGCTGGCGGAGCTGATGGTGCGAGTGCAGTTGCCCACGATCCTGGGGGAGCTGGTAGCTGGCGTTCTGATTGGCGTTTCCGGCCTGCATCTGATCGTGCCGCCCGAAACCCAGGTCCAACTCAGCAGTTGGGGCTTGGGCTTGCTCAGCTCTCTGGCCGACCTCTCACCGGAAATGGTTCAGGAGATCTACGCCGAGACCTTCCCGAATCTGCAGGCGGTCTCCCAGATCGGCCTGTTTGCTCTGTTGTTTCTCACCGGACTGGAAAGCGAGCTTGATGAGCTGGTAGCGGTGGGTGCCCAGGCCACCACCGTTGCCGTAACCGGGGTGGTGCTTCCCTTTGCCCTAGGTACTGCGGGCCTGTATTACATCTTCCATGTGCCCCTGATTCCTGCGATCTTCGCCGGTGCGGCGATGACGGCCACCAGCATCGGCATCACCGCCAGTGTGTTTGGTGAGTTGAAGTTTCTGCGCACGCGCGAGGGTCAGACGGTGATCGGCGCGGCCGTACTCGATGACATTCTTGGCATCGTCATTTTGGCTGTGGTGGTGAGCCTGGCTGGCGGCGAGGGCTTCAGCCTTGGCCCGATCCTGAAGTTGGTTGCGGCGGCAGCGGCGTTTGTCGCGGCAGCCCTGTTCCTGAGCCGCACTGCTGCTCCTGGGTTCGACTGGCTGCTCGATCAGCTCAAGGCCCCTGGCGAAGTGGTGGTGGCGGCTTTCGTGGTGTTGTCGCTCTGCTGTTTTGTGGCCCAGGCGATCGGCCTGGAAGCGGCTCTTGGGGCTTTCGCTGCAGGCTTGATTCTCAGCTCTTCTAAGCACACTCATGCGATCCAGGAAACCGTTAAGCCCCTAGTTGCCCTGTTTGCCACGATCTTCTTTGTGCTTATTGGCACCGGCATGGATCTGTCGGTGCTCAATCCCCTGAACCCTGAAAACCGGGAGGGATTGATCGTGGCGGCCTTCCTGCTCACCGTGGCGATTGCCGGCAAGGTGGCAACCGGCTGGAGCTACATCAGCAAGGAGAAAACCAACCGGTTGGTGGTTGGTTTAGGGATGATGCCCCGCGGCGAGGTGGGCTTGATTTTTCTTGGCCTGGGTACCCAGGCTGGGTTGCTGACAAAGCCGTTGGAGGCCGCAATCTTGCTGATGGTGATCGGCACCACCTTCCTGGCGCCGATCCTGCTCAGACTGGTGCTGGGTGGCAGCGCTGGAGGTCCGGATCTTGATCCACTTGCCGAAATTCCAACTTGAGCGCTGGGGCCTGAGTTGGGGGGGCTGGCTAGACAATCGCCACGGTGAGTGGTGGCTGCTCGCCCAGCTGGCTCTGATTGCCGCCCACCTGCTGCCGCCCTGGCCTGCCCCCGGTGCCTGGGGTTATGCCTGGCCCCTGCCGCTGGCCTTAGCCGGTGCCATTTTGCTGCTGCTGGGTCTGGTGTTGGCAGTCCAGGCGTTCTGGGGGCTGGGTTCCAGCCTTACGCCCCTGCCTGATCCGATTCCTGGCGCCCCGTTGGTGACAAGCGGGGCCTACGGCCGTTGCCGTCACCCCCTCTATCAAGCGGTGCTGCTTTGTTCCCTGGGGGTGAGTTTGGCCCTGGGCAGCCTGCTGCATCTGGCCTTGCTGCTCGCCCTGGTGGCCGTGCTGGGCGGTAAGGCGCGCCGCGAGGAGCGGGCCCTTGAGCTTGCCTATCCCGATTACGCCATCTACCGGGCCCGCACACCAGCAATCATTCCCCGTCTTCCCTGGCTCGACTGGCGAGCGCTGTGAACAGCCCCCAGCCTGCGGCGATCAGGCCGAGGCTGCTGGCCCAGTCGGGGCCTAGGGCCCAGCTCAGGCTCAGGTCGGCCAGCACCCCGATGGTCAGGGCCAGCAGCAAGCTGCTAATCACCAGCATCACCTGCTGGACAGGGCTCGGCAGGGAGCCCGCGGCCAGGGCTTCCTCCATGCGCCCCAGGGGGCCGCTCAAGGGGAGGTAAAGGGCCAGGGCCCACAGGGCGATCCCCGGCAGGAAGGGGCTCCAGTCAGGGCTGGTGAGGGGCAATGGCGCGCCGCAGATCTCCCTAGCATCGACCACCCTGGACACATCAAGGTGGCTTCCTTGTCTGTACCCCAGCCCTGGAGCTACGCCGGCCATCCAGTGCACGCCATCGCAGCGGCGCCAGCTGATCCCGATGGCCCCGCGATCCTGCTGGTGCATGGCTTTGGTGCTTCCACCGACCACTGGCGCCACAACATTCCCGTGCTGGCCCAGCGCCATGAGGTGCACGCCATCGACCTGCTGGGCTTCGGTCGCAGCGCCAAGCCGGCCGAGCTTGCCTATGGCGGCCCCCTCTGGCGCGACCAGCTGGCCGTATACGTGAGCGAGCGCATCGGCCGGCCAACGGTGCTGGTGGGTAATTCCCTGGGCGGTTTTTCAGCCCTGGCTGCTGGCGCTGCCCTGGGGGACCAGGCGGCCGGGGTGGTGCTTCTAAATGCGGCAGGGCCGTTCAGCGATGAGCAGGCGCCGCCTAAGGGCTGGGGAGCGATCACCCGCCAGACCATTGCGGGAGCCCTGCTCAAAAGCCCGGTGCTGCAGCGGTTGTTGTTTGAAAATTTGCGCCGGCCGGCCACGATTCGCCGCACCCTCAACCAGGTGTACGTCGACAAGACCAACGTCGATGAAGCCTTGGTGGAGGCGATCCGGCGGCCGTCGCTGGATCCGGGGGCCTTCGGTGTTTTCCGCACCGTGTTTGATATCCCCCGCGGCCAGCCCCTCGATGAGTTGTTTGCCCAGCTGACATGTCCGTTGCTGTTGCTCTGGGGCATCCGGGACCCCTGGATCAATGCCGTGGGCCGGCGGGCTGCTTTCCAGCGCCATGCTCCGGCAGGCACCAGCGAAGTGGTGCTCGAGGCGGGTCACTGTCCTCACGACGAGGTGCCAGATCAGGTGAATGCTGCCCTGCTCGACTGGATCGCGGGCCTTAGCTCGGGGGCGGCTCCACTCCCGGCAGACGACCGCGCGACAGTTGCTGCTTCGGGTCAAACTGCCGCTTGATCGCTTCGGTCATGGGCCGCGATGGGGCATCCAGCCAGGCCGGCAGTTTGCTGCTGGCTGGCTGGCGTAGCACCGTCAGGTAGCCACCAACCTGCTGGCAATGGCGCCTGAGCGCCTCCACCTTGTAGGTCGGTAGGGCTGAGGCAGTTGCCCAGGCGAGACCTAAGCCACTGCCAGCCCCCAGGACCACCGGCAAGCCGGCCAGGGCTGGATCGTTGAGCAGGGCAGTCGTCTGGTTGGGGCGCACCGCCAGCCGCAGCAACCAGTCGCTGGACCCAGTTTCAGACCCTTGGCTTTGGCCTACCAGGCTTGCGAGTTCGGCGGGTTCAAGAGTTTGGGCCGTAATTGCCAAGGCAGCAGCCTTGGCGGCGATGCAGCTGATCTGCTCATTGAGAGTGAGGGCGTTGATGCTGGCCAGGCTGATCAGCAGTCCGGTGCCGTCTTCTTGGGCGGCAGAGGGGCGCCACCAGTCGATCCGCTCCGGGCTGAGGCTTGAGCCCAGCAGCCAGGCGGCCAGTTGGCCGAGGGCTTCTAGCGGCCCTTCCAGCTTCAGTCCGCGCCGCTGGGGTGGCTCCGGCATGGTGCGCAGGGTGAGGCTGCTGATCAGTCCTAAGGACCCCCAGCTGCCCGCCATCAAGCGCATCAGGTCGTAGCCGGCCACGTTTTTCACCACCTTGCCCCCGGCCCGGGCGCGGGTGCCGTCGCTGCGGATTAATTCCAGGCCAATTATCTGGTCGCGCACGCCCAGATAGCGCTGGCGCAGACCGCCGGCCAGGCCTCTTGCCACAAGGCCGCCCAGGCTGCCGCTGGCTTGGCCGCCCAGGCCACTGCCCCAGGGCCAGTCAACGGCTAGCCATTGCCTGTGGCGGGCGAGCTCGGCTTGCAATTCGACCAGGGGCGTGCCGGCCAGGGCCGTCACAGTGAAATCGCCAGGGCTGTGCTCCACGATGCCGCTCAGCCGCCTACAGCTCACGGTGGCGCTGCCGCCCATAACTGGCGGCCCCCAGTTGAGTCGGCTGCCCAGGCCGGCGGGTTGCCAGGGCGCAGCCTGCTGGTGCAGCTCGCGCACCAGCTCCTGCAGCTCCCTGGGCTCCGGAGTCATCACGGCACGATGGTGCCATGGCCGCCTCCTCCAAAATCATCGTCATCGACGATGACCCCACCGGCTCCCAGACGGTGCACAGCTGCCCGCTGCTGCTGCGCTGGGATGCCGCCACCCTGGCGGCGGGGCTGCGGCACCCTTCGCCGCTGCTGTTTCTGCTGGCTAACACCCGGGCCCTGGCGCCGGAAGCAGCCGCGGAGCGGGTGCGCCAGATCTGCCGGGCCCTAGCCGCGGCCCTGCCCCTGGCAGGCATTGAGCGTTGGTGGCTGGTGAGTCGCGGCGACTCCACCCTGCGGGGTCACTTCCCGTTGGAGGTGGAGGTGATAGCGGCCGAGCTCGGCCCCTTTGCGGCCACCTTGTTGATCCCGGCCTTTTTTGAGGGGGGCCGCACCACCGTGGACGGGGTGCATCGCCTGCACGGCCAGCCCGTGCACGAAACCGCCTTCGCCCGCGACCGCCTGTTTGGCTACGCCAGCAGCGATCTACCGGTTTGGGTGGAGGAAAAAAGTGGGGGCCGTATCGCCGCTCACCAGGTCCAGCGTCTGTCGGGCGCCGAGTTGGATTACGCCGCTGGCGATGGCGGCCAGGCCCTGGCGGAGCGACTGGCGGCCCTAGATGGCAGGCCCGTGGTAGCCGTTGACGGGGAGCGACCTGAGCAACTGACCGCCCTGGCCCAGGTGGTGCGCCAGGCTTGGCCTCTGCCGGTGCTGTCCCAGTCGGCGGCCAGTTGGATCCAGGCCTTAGCGGCTTTGCCGCCCCAGCCCCTGGCTGGAGCGGCCCTGGTCCGGTTGCGGCGCCCCAAGCCAGGGCTGGTGCTGGTGGGCTCTCATGTGCCCTTGGCTGATGCCCAGCTCACCCAGCTGCTGACGGAGCCCCGCTGCGTGGGACTGGAGCTGCCCGTCGCCAAGCTGGCGCGGCTGCTGGAAGGCCCCCTGCCGGAGCCCGTGCTGGCTTCCCTGGAGGCCGACTGGCTGGTTCAGTTGCGGAGGGTGCTGGCCCAGGGGCAAACGCCCGTGCTCTACACCAGCCGGGGTGAGCTCCAGTGCGCATCAGTGGCGCAGCGCCGCCGCTTAGGCGACGCTCTGGCGGCGCTAATGGCCCGGTTGGCTGCTGCCCTGGCCCCCCAGTTGGGTTACCTGATCAGCAAGGGGGGCATCACCACCCACACCCTGCTGGCCGATGGTCTGGCTCTGGCGGCGGTCGAGTTGAAAGGACAGCTGCTGCCTGGGCT